>NZ_JBVJIJ010000003.1:0-79909 GCF_055586325.1 Dactylosporangium sp. NPDC051087
TGCTGCGCGTGCGGGATGATCTCTTTGTCCACGAACTCCCGCACGGTCTCCAGGATCGACTGCTGCACATCGGTCAGACCGGGCGTCCGGGCGAGACGGGCCATGGTGGTGCCTCTCTTGCGACTGCCGGAGAACGGCACCGTCCACAGTCGACGGTCGCGCTGCGCGTCCTGCGCGCCGGCGCTGTCACTGTATCGCCGCCGGTGCCCGCTGAGCAGCCTGTACGCCCTGTGGGAGATCTCACCGGCGTTCCCGCACCGCTCCGGAGTGGCCCGCGTCGCCGGGCGCGGGCCACCGCACGTGGATTACAGGGTGATGGACCAGCGATCCAGGGTGCCGGTGTCGCCGTAGCCGTAGTCGGTGACCCGCAGCTGCCACCGGCCCGCCGCCGGTCCCGAGACCGGCACCTGGTAGCCGGCCGGGCCGCTGACGGGCGTGCAGGAGTAGCCGCCGGAGTACTTCACCGCGTAGATGCCGCCGTTCGGCCCGACGAGGGAGATGCCGATGTCCTCGGCGCAGCTGTGGCGGATCGCCACCGTGATCCGGGCCGGGGAGGCCGCCGAACCGGTGGCGGTGGAGGTGACCGGGCTGTAGAACCGCTGGTTGTCGAGGATCGCGAAGTCGGTGTCGTTGCTGAAGGTCCGGTTGCCGGTCGGCGGGGTGGACGGCGGGGTGGACGGTGACGGGGACGACGGGCCGGTGGTGGGGTTGCCGCCGCTCGTGGTCAGGGTAAGCCCCCACCTGGCCAGTGCCTCGTTGACCGGTTGCGCGGTGGTGTTCGGGTTCGACTGGCCGCAGGGGTTGCCGCCGCCGGAGTGCAGGCCGACGGCGAGGGTACCGGTGACGTACGAACCGCCGGAGTCGCCGCCCTGGGAGCAGGCGTCGGTGGTGAACAGGCCGTCGACGATGACGTTGCCGTAGTCGATGCTCTGGTCGACGGCGGTGACCCGGCCGCAGCGCCAGCCCGACGTCTGACCCGCGCGGCAGACGGACATGCCGGTCACCGGCTCGGTGGAGCCGGTGACGGTCACGTCGGCCGCGGTGCCCCACGCGTAGACGACAGGGCTGAGCGTCCAGCCGCTCGCGGTCACGTCGACCAGCCCGAAGTCGCCCTCGCGGCTGTTGACGCTGTGGGTGCCGCCGCTGTTGGAGGTACCGACGGACGTGCCGTCCTTGCCGTAGGCGGCCTGGTTCACGTCGTTGGTGCAGTGACCCGCGGTCAGGAAGTGCCGGCCACCCCCGGCGCCCGTCGCCGCGAACCCGATCGAGCAGGCTCCCTCCGTGCCCGGGGTCCACTTGTCCCCGCCCCGGACGCTGCCCGCCTGCTGCCGCTGCGCGGGCACGTCCGGGACGACCCGGACGGCCGGGCTCAGCGCCGCGGCCCACGCGGTGAACGCGTCGCCCGCGCCCTGGGTGCGCACCTCGACGGTGCCGGTGCGCGGGTCCACGCCCCAACCGGCCAGGCCGGCCGGGCGTCGCGCGGCGGCCCGGGCGCCGATCGCGCGGACCAGCCCGGCCAGCTCCGCCCGGCCGTGCGGGACGGGCTGCGCGACCGCGCCGGCCGCGGTGACCTGCGCGGCGGTCTCGTCGTCGGAGACCCCGGCGACGAGCCGCCCGGTGCCGGCGTCGAACCAGTAGCCGGTGAGCTGCCCGCCGAGCGGGCGCAGGCGCTGCGCGACGGTGCGGGCCGCGGCCTCGTCGGTCAGCCGCTGCCGCGCCTGCTGCGGGCTCAGGCCGAGGTCTCGGCTCATCGCGGCGATCAGCGCCGGCGGCGGTCCGCCGGCCGGCGCGGCCGACGGCCCGGCGATCGCGACGGCCGAGGCGGACCCGGCGATCGCGACGCCGGCGGTGAGGACGGCCAGGATGCGTTTCATGGACGGCTCCCTTTCCTTGCGGGTTCGGTGCCGTCACGCTATTGATCCCATCGCCGGATGTGGATGTCTTCACACGGTCGCCCTGTTCACCGTGTTCACATCTCGTTCACTGCCATTCCCAGTCGATGCCGTAGCTGCCGGGGGCGGCGTCGAGGAGGATGAGACGGGCGAGGTTCCCGGCGACGCGGACGTCGGCGTCACCGGCCGTGCAGCGGGCCGGCAGCCGCCCCGGGGCGAACTCGACCTCCAGCACGTACTGGCGGACCGGGTTCGCGAAGCGGCGCACGCAGCTGACCGTCGGCGGCCCGGCGTCGCTGGTGAGATCCAGCTCGTACTCCACGACCGTGCGCTCACCGGTGTCCAGGACCCGGTCCAGCCAGACCTCCCACACGGTGACCCCGGCGCCGGGGTCGCGCCGGCACCGGCCGGGGCGCCCGCCGCTGCCGACCCGCAGCTGCGGGGTGCGCGGCCCGCCGGCGTCGTCGTGGTAGATCACCACGATCCGGTCGACGTCCTCGGCGGTCGCCTCGACCACGGCGGTGATCCGGCACCAGGCCTCCCTGCCGTCGCCGTCGATGCGGTACCGGTCGTGCAGGCTGATCGTGCGGCGCCCCTCGTACGGGGTGCCGACGGCGGCCAGTACCCGCGACACCGGCTCCTCGTCGGCGCCCCACAGCCGGTCGACGGGCAACGGCGGCCCGTCCGCCGCGTCCGGCCGCCGCACCCGCCTCGGCGCGGTGCTCAGCGGCGCCGTCAACGCTCCGGCCGGGACCCGCAGCACCTCCTCGAGGACGCCGAGCGCCGCGATCGACTCCGGGCGCTCCGGCACCCGCAGCCCGCGCGACCAGTAGCTCAGGCTCGCCGGGCTGAGCGGGTGCCCGCGCAGCGCCATCCGGTGGGCCAGCCGGTCGAGCGTCAGGCCGCGGGCCACGATCGCGGCCCGCAGCGCCTCGGGAAACGATTCACCGTCGCGTCGCATCCAGAAGATGTACCAGCAACCCGCCTGGCCGGCACGGGTCGGCAGCCGCGCCGCCGGGGCAGAATCGGATGATCGGATCGGTCCGCGGCTGTCGGGCGCGACCCGGGTGCGCCGGAGCAGGCTGGACGTCGAAGGGAGGCCACGTGATCGCCACACTCAACCGGCTCGTCGAGCACGTCGAGCGCCACCTCACCGACGACCTGGACATCGGGGGACTGGCGGCGGAGGCCGGCACGACCGAGTACCACCTGCGCAGGATGTTCTCGTCGCTGGCCGGGATGCCGCTGTCGGAGTACGTGCGGCGCCGGCGGATGACGGTCGCGGCCGCGGATGTCGTGCGGGGCACGGAGGACCTGCTCAGCATCGCGGTCCGGCACGGGTACACGTCGACCGAGGCGTTTGGCCGGGCGTTCCGGGCGGTGCACGGCGCCGGGCCCGGTGACGTCCGGCGCGACGGTGGCCCCCTTCGCACACAACCACAGGTCAGGTTCCGCCTGACCGTCGAAGGGAGCAGCCCCATGGACACCAGGATCGTCGAACGGCCCGCGTTCCGGCTCATCGGTCACGCGGCCCGCGTGCCGCTGGTCCACCACGGCGTCAACCCGCACATCCAGCGGCACATCGCCGCCCTGCCACCGGAGGAGCACGCGCGGCTCAAGGCGCTCAGCAACGCCGACCCGGGCGGCCTGCTGCAGGTCAGCGACGACGTCGATCCCGACGCCGCCGAGGGCAGCGAGCTGACCTACCTGCACGGGGTCGCCGTCACCCAGGACACCCCGCCGCCCGGGGACCTGGACGCCATCGAGGTGCCGGCGGGCAGGTGGGCCGTGTTCCACACCGCCGGACCGTTTCCGCAGGTGTTGCAGACGACGTGGGCGGCCACCGCCACGGAATGGTTCCCGTCCAACCCGTGGCGGCTGCGGCCCGGACCGTCGATCGTCGCGATGCTCGACCGTGCCGCCGACTTCAGCACCGCGACCTGTGAGCTCTGGCTCCCCGTCGAGCCGGCCTGACGGCACCGCACCACCGCCGCCCCCGGGGCTCAGCCGGGGGCGGCGGCGCCGTGGCCACCGGAGCTCGGTGACGGCCCACCGGTCGACCGCGGTCCCGCAGACGCCGGCGTGGTGGGCGCAGATCCGGCGCGTCGGATTCCTGTCCCATGGACGCGACGAGCGCGGCGGGCGGACAGTCGGTACGTTCAGGGCATGCATCCCCCCACGCTGGTAGCGCCGCCGGGACCGGCGAAGGGCATGACGGCGCGGGAGGCGCGGGCGCTGCTGGCGCGGGCGGGCGAGGCGCAGGCCGCCGCCGAGGCGATCGTCGAGGCCGTCGGCGCGGCGCGGGACGAGGTCGTGGAGGCGTATCGCGTCGCGAGCGAGCCGCAGGTGTGGACCGCGATCGAGAACATGTCGGTCGAAACGGTCAAGGACACCGTGGACGGCCGGGCCCGGCTGGACGAGCTGCCGGCGCACGGCTTCCGGTCGGTCGCCGACGTGCTGCGGGCCGGGCCGGACCGGCTGAAGGCGGTGCCCGGCATCGGGGAGGGCACGGCGCGCAAGACCATCAACGCCGCCGAGCAGCTGCGGCGGGCGGCGCGCGACGCGCTGCAGTTCCGCATCGAGTTCGACCCGAAGCACGCGGACATGACCCGGCTGGTGCGGGCCCTCGCGAGGTACGGCATGGTCTGGCACGCGGCCGGGGCGCACGAGCAGGACGCCGAACGGATCGCCGAGGAGCTCAGGGCGGCCCGTCCGGTCGCCGGGCCGGCCGCGGCGGGACCGTTGCGCCGGCTGTTCATGCGCGCCGGGCAGCGGGCCGTCGCCGACGACGCGGCGAGACGGGTCCAGGCGGCGCTGGAGGACGCCGGGGCCGGCGGCATGCTGGACGCCGCGGGGAAGCTGCGCGCGGTCAGGACGCCCACGGACCGGCAGGTCTGGCGCGACTTCGAGCAGCGGTCGGTCGACTACTACGCCCTGCTCAGCCAGGTCGTCGGCCTCGGCGGCGACGTCGCGGCGAGCGAGGGGTTCCTGCCCGCCGACATCGTCGAGCGGGTCGGCGCGCAGCACCTGGACACGTCCCGGCTCAGCGACACCCTTCGGCTGCGCGGCTACCAGTCGTTCGGCGCGCGCTTCGCCCTCGTGCAGCGGCGGGTCGTGCTCGGCGACGAGATGGGGCTGGGCAAGACGGTGCAGGCCATCGCCGCGATGGGGCACCTGGCCGCCCGTGGCGCCACGCACTTCCTGGTCGTCTGCCCGGCGAGCGTACTGATCAACTGGGCTCGCGAGGTCGCCCGGCACTCCACGATCCCGGTCGTCACCCTGCACGGCAACGGCCGGGCCCGCGCGGTGGCCAGGTGGCGGGAGGAGGGCGGCGTCGGCGTGGTCACGTTCGGCTCGCTGGGCGCGGTCGAGCTGCCGCCGCCGCGGCCCGCGCTGCTGGTCGTCGACGAGGCGCACTACGTGAAGAACCCCGACGCCAAGCGGTCGCAGGCGGTCAACCGGGTCGCCGCCGGGTCCGACCGGGTGCTGTTCCTCACCGGTACCCCCATGGAGAACCGCATCGACGAGTTCCGGGCGCTGATCGAGCACCTGCGGCCGGACGTCGCCGCGGGCATGGGCCCGGAGCACGCGGCGGTCAGCGTCGAGGCGTTCCGGCGGGCGGCGGCACCGGTGTACCTGCGGCGCAACCAGCCCGACGTGCTCACCGAGCTGCCGGAGCTGGTCCAGGTCGACGAGTGGGAGGAGTTCGGCGCCGAGGACGGGGCCGCCTACCGGTCAGCGGTCCGCGACGGCAACTTCATGGCGATGCGCCGGGCCGCGTTCGCCGTGCGCCGCCCGCACGACTCGGCGAAGCTGACCCGCCTGCTCGAACTGGCCCGTGAGGCCCTGGCGGCCAAGCGCAACGTCGTCGTCTTCTCCTACTTCCGCGACGTCCTCGCCGTCGTGCACGCGGCGCTCGGCGCCGACGCGCGCGGGCCGATCACCGGCTCGACCCCGGTCGCCGACCGGCAGCGCATCGTCGACGAGTTCACCGCGGCCAAGAAGCCGGCCGTCCTGGTCTGCCAGATCGAGGCCGCCGGCGTGGGCGTCAACATCCAGGCCGCCTCGGTCGTCATCCTGTGCGAGCCGCAGGTCAAGCCGTCGATCGAGGCCCAGGCGATCGCCCGCGCCCACCGCATGGGCCAGGTCCGCACCGTGCAGGTCCACCGGCTGCTGATCGCCGACTCGGTCGACGAGCGGATGATCGAGCTGCTGGGCTCGAAGGCGCAGCTGTTCGACGCGTACGTCCGGCACAGCACCATCGCCCAGGCGTCCCCCGGCGCCGTGGACATCTCCGAGGTGCAACTGGCCAGGACGATCGTCGCCGAGGAGCAGCAGCGCCTCGCCGGCACCACGACCCGTGTCTGATGCCCGTCGATGGATTGTGGCGGCGGGCGCGAGCGTCGATGATGGCGACGGCATAGACCACCGTCGAAGGGATGGACATGATCCGTCGTACGCTGCTCGCACTGCTGGTCACCGGCGCCGTGCTCACCGGCGCCGCCACCCCCGCCGCGGCGATCCCGCCGCCCCCGCCCGGCGGTGACCTCCTCATCGTCTTCGCGTACTACGCCGACGCGGCCAAGACCCAGATCATCGGGCAGACGTGGCACGGCTGCGGCCAGCCGTCCGGCAGCTGGGGCGTGACCTCGGGCATCAGGGACGTGTTCT
Source organism: Dactylosporangium sp. NPDC051087 (assembly GCF_055586325.1). NCBI lineage: Bacteria > Bacillati > Actinomycetota > Actinomycetes > Micromonosporales > Micromonosporaceae > Dactylosporangium > Dactylosporangium sp. NPDC051087. The sequence continues at coordinate 6,564 of NZ_JBVJIJ010000003.1, forward strand.
TCACCCCCTGCTGAGCCCCGTTCTGGGCCGGGGCGCTTGTCGTGAAGCGCCCCGGCCGGGCTGTCACGGGGCGATCTGCCAGAGCTGGCAGGTGTTGTTGAGCCACATCCACAGCTGGACCTTGGTGCCGTTGGCGGTGCCGCAGTTCTGGTCGTCCAGGACCATGCCGCTGTTCTCGACGACCAGCTCGTACCGGCCGTTGCCGGCGGGGATGACCGCCCACTGCTGGCAGGTGTTGCCCAGCGACTGCCACAGGTTCGTGGCGGTGCCGAGGGCGAGCCCGCAGTTGACGGCGTCGAGGACCTTGCCGGCGTTGACGTTGGTGACGGTCCACTTGTTGGCCCCGACGCTGTTGAAGCGCCACTGCTGGCAGGTGTTGCCCAGCGCCTGCCAGACGTCGATCTGCGTGCCGTTGGCGGTGCCGCAGTTGACGGCGTCGAGGACCTTGCCGCTGGCCAGGTTCGTCAGCCGGTACGTCGCGCCGTTCACCGGGAAGGTGACGCTCTTGCCGTACCCGACGGCGACGATGTTGGACTGCACCGCGTTCTCCGTGGCGTCGGTCGGGTAGCCGCTGGTCATGACGCCCTCGAAGAAGGAGCCGACCGAGCCGTTGCTGTTGTCGCCGCCGATGCCCAGGATGATCGCGCCCTGCTTGGTCATCGGACGGTAGCCGGACTGGGTGGGCAGCCCGCCGTCGTACCGGGTCGCGAGCCCGCCGGACTGCGCGTTGCCGTCCTTGATGGCATACGTCGTGGTGCCGTTGTTCTTCAGCATCGCGGTCACGAACGCGCTGCCGCGCCCGGTGTTGGCCGTCCACGACCCGTTGCCGCCGGCGAACAGCCCGTTCTCCAGGTCCGCGGCGACCCGCGGCCCACCGGCGCACGGCTGGAACCAGCACAGCGTGCCGAAGTAGATGGCGTCCATGTCACCGTTGCCGGTGTCCATGTTGTTGGTCTCGGCGTTGCCGTAGTCGAAGCAGCACCGGTCGTTGACGTGGGTGCCCTCGGTGACCATGTACATGCCCTCGGGCTGGCTGCCCGTGGCGATCCCGTTGGTGTTGTTGTTGCGGTACCCGTTGCCGGCCGAGATGTACACGCCGTACACCTTGTGCCCGCCGGCCGTCACCGGCAGCGCCGCCGCGTTCGCGCCCTGGTCGGCGGTCGGGTTGGCGCCGCCGCCGGGAGCGATCGTGAGGTCGTTGTGCCGTGCCGTCTGGTCGTAGATGCGCACGATCGTGCAGTAGGTGCCGTTGCAGAACGAGTCCTGCGCGGCAGCGTTGGCGTAGCCGCCGGCGCTGAGCACGCCGATGTTCGACGTCGCCCCGTCCGACCAGCGCCGCACCTGGTACAGCGATCCGCCGTAGGAGCCGAAGAGCGCGCGCGTGGTGCTGTGCGCGGCGACGCACGGCGTGCCGCCGCTCTGGTAAAGGTCGCACGGGCCGGTGCCGGCCGCCTGCGCCGCGGGGGCGGGCAGCGCCACCAGCGCCGTTGCCACGAGCGCCACGGCGATCACCGCACGCCGTAGAGATCCGAGTTTCATTGGACGCCTTTCCGGGGCGAATGTGAGCGTTCACACGCGGGGTGTTCACATCAGGTTGGCGGCCAGCCTCACCGTGGAGTGTTATCGCTCACATAGATGATGTCAAGTGACTGCCGGTCGGCGCCGGTCAGACGGCGGCGAGCAGGGCGTCCAGGGGCCGGGGCAGGCTGCCCCAGCCGATCGCCGCCTCGACGAACAACCGTGCGTAGCGCAGCTTGCGGCGCGCGCCGCTGCCCAGGAAGCGACGCACCTGCGCCTCGGGATCCTTGCCGCGCCAGGCGGGCTGGCTCTGCAGCGAGTGGAACGCGCCGAGGTCGCCCTGGGAGTCGAAGAGCGCCTCGGCCCCCGCGGTGCCCACGGCGCGGATCAGCTCGTCCTCGAGGTCGTCGACGCAGACGAAGAACCCGAGGCGCTCCATGTCGACGCGGGTGCGGGGCGAGCCGATCTGGGCCGAGACCAGCCCGCGCCGGAAGAGCTCCTCCTCGCCCAGGTCGCACAGGCCGGCGACGGGCATCCGGCCGCCGAGCGGGCCCAGCCGCATGAGGAACCGGCCGACCGCGTGGGCGCCGCCGATCGGCACGATGACGATCCGCTCCGCCTCGAGGTCCCGGCCGCGGCCCAGGGCGGCGGTCTCCAGGGCGATCTGGTCGCTGATGCCCTCGACGAGGATCACGGCCTCGGCGCCGGCGATCTTCGCCACGGCGTGGGCGGTCGCGTGCACCGGCGCGTCCGGGCCGCTGAAATACCCGTCGAGCGCCCGGCGGGCGAGTTCAGCGCGGTCCATGCCGCAATCATCGGCGACGACCGGGCTGCCGGCCAGGGGTGTGACCGCCGCGGAGGCGCCACCCGGATCGTGGGTGGCGCCTGCGCGGGTACGGGCGGGGATCGGACCACAGCGTCAGCGTCCAGGTGTCGACCCGGCCGGTGTCCCCGGTGGCGGCGTCGCGGACCCGCAGGGTCCAGGTGCCGTTGGCGGCCTCGGTGGACAGGTTGAGCGGGAACGTCTGGATGATGTCGACGCCGTTGGCGGGCCGGTTCGCCAGGTTGTAGACGGTGCCGTCGGGTGCGACCAGGTCGACGACCAGGTCCTCACGCACCCAGCTGGTCCGCGAGGTGTCCAGACCGCAGTGACCATCGCCGCGGTGCCGCGGCGGGACCACCGGACGTCACGGATCATTGAGCGATGCGACTACGGATGGAACTGTTCGTCGACGACATGGACGTCAGCGTCGCCTTCTACCGCGACGTGCTCGGCTTCCGGGTCGAGCGGCGGGCCGGCGACTACGCGAGCCTGCGCCGCGGCGGTGTCGTGCTCGGGCTCGGCCCGGTCGCCAAGCTGCCCGAGCACGGCGACGGCCCGGGCTTCACCCGGCGGCGGCTCGCGGGCGACAAGGGCGCCGGCGTCGAGATCGTGCTGGAGGTCGACGGGCAGGAGGCGCTGCGGGCGCTGTACGAGCACTGCCGGTCGCACGCGCCGGTCGTGGAACCGTTGCGGCTACGGTCCTGGGGCCTGGAGGACTTCCGGCTCGCCGACCCGGACGGCTACTACCTGCGCCTCACCCACGGCGACGCCGCCGCCGAGGTCAGCGCAGCGCCTTCCGGAGAATGAAGTTCAGGCCGAAGTCCGTGTCCGTGGTGCGCACGTCGACGTACCCGAGCCGCTGGTAGAACCCGTGCGCGCTGATGCTCGAGCCGGTCTCCATGAACTCGTGCCCGTCCGCGGCGGCGAGCCCCTCGACGTGCCCCATCAGCAGCCGGCCGACGCCGGTCCCGGCGGTCTCGGGCAGCACGAACATCGTGTACACCTTGTTGCCGTCCCGCGAGACCGTGCCGACGACCCCGTCCTGCTCCGCGACGAACATCTCCCGCGCCGCGGCGAGCTCCACGACCCGCCCGGCCGTGAAGTGCGCGCACATCCGGCCGATGATGTCGGCGTCGTAGTCGCGGCTGTTGACCTCCCGCAGACACCGCCCGATGATCCCCGCCACCACCTGAGCGTCCCCGCCCTCGAACCGCCGCACCGTCGTCATGGGGTCCATCCTGCCGTAGCGGGACGCACCGTCAGGACGTGACGTCGATGCCGTAGTCGCGGGCCACGCTCCCCGCGGCGGACACCGGCGAAACCGCCGGACCTGTCCGCTCGGTCGAGCGGGTCCCGTCCGAACCTCCGCCGGACGGTCACCGACCGGCGGAGGTCCGGAGCTCAGCTGCTGAGGTCGATGTCCAGGACCGCGACGTCGGTGGGGCCGACGAAGAGGACGGTGCCGGCGTAGTCGTGCTCGTCGCCGGCCTCCTCGTCGATGCCGTCGATCGGGAGGTAGCCGGCGGCGAGGAGGTGCGGCGGGCCGTCGGGGCCGGTGGTGCGGGCGAGGAGCTGGTCGATCAGGTCGCGGTACAGGTGCCGGGTGATGTGGTCCGGCGGGACGTGCGGCCACTCCTCGATGCCGTCCCACGTGTCGTCGAACAGCTCGAGCAGGGAGCTGCGCACGACCGTGTACAGGCCGCGGTCGAGCTCCTCGACGGTCAGGGCGCGCAGCTGCGGCGGGTCCTCCGGCTCCTCCTCGCGGGTGCGGGTCCACCAACGGGCGGCGGCCTCGATCGGGTCGGCGGCGTCGCGGGGGCCGACCCACGCCCGGAACCTGACCGGGTTGTTGTTGTTCACCCACAGGTGGGCGGCGAGGAGCGTGATCAGGCTGCCGATCCGGGTGCGCAGCGCGGCGTCGCCGCCGTCGGCGGGCAGGGACGGCGGTGGCTCGGTGGCCGGCGCCGGGGCGACGCTGACCCGCAGGACCCGGCCGGAGGAGTCGCGCTGCACCAGGTGCAGGTCGTCGCCGCCGGTCGAGACGCGCAGCAGGTCGGCGTACGGCCCGGCGAGCCGCCCGGCGAGATACGCGAGCAGCGCCGCCCCGCGCCGGTCGGTGGCCGGGATCAGCGTGCCCAGCAGGGTGGTGACCTCGGCGGTCACCTCGTCCTGCGGTCGGGTCGGCTCGTATGGCCGCCCCTGCGCGGGCTGGACCAGGCCGAGCAGGACCGTGGCGTCGGCGGGCTCGGCCGGCAGCCCGCAGATGGCGGCGAGGCCGGGTGGTGGCTGCCGCCACTGCTGCGCGGTGCGCTCCGGCGCCTTGGCGGTCACGCACGAGCCGCGCCAGCCGGGGGTGCCGTCCCGGGTCCAGTCGGCGAGCAGCCACAGTGCCGCGACGGCCGCCCACTGGGATCCCGTCGGCGACAACGGCTGGTCCGCCGGTGCCGGCACCGGCTGCCGATCCCAGGTCTCCGTGTAGCTCACGGTCCGGTCCAACCCGGCCGCCTCCTTCACTGCTCGTCAGGCGTCCGTGACGGCCCCGATCACGCCCGGAGCCTATCGCGGCGGGGTCGCGGCGGGTTGGCGGGAATGGCAGAGTGGCCCGCCATGGGGGACGCCACGAAAGGGCCGGCGCTGTCGGCGTTGCGCGGCCGTCGCGGTGGCCGCCGGCGGGGTCGCGCTGGCCTCGGCCGGCGTGGACGAACCCTGCGACAGTGACCTCGTCTGCCTGCCGGATCTGAGCGGTCTGCTCTTCGTCGTCGCCGCCGTCCCGGTGGTCGTCGCGGTCGCCGGTCCGCTGCTGGCGGTCCTGCTGCGACTGCCGCGTCCCGGGCTGTATGCGATCCCGGCCGTCGTCGCGGTGCCGGCGATGTGCGCCATGTCCGGGCCGCCCGACGACGTGTCGTGGCCGTTCGACGATCTGGCCAGCACCGTGGTGCTGCTGTGGGCGCCGTACGTGCTGATCGCCGTGGCGACGTCCCGCCCCGGCGGTGTTTCCGCGCAGGCGGGCGGCGCGGCGACCGGCGCCGCGCCGCCCCCGGGCGAGGTCAGCTGACGCTCGTCAGGTCCTGCGCGCGGTCCGGCGCAGGGACGGCCGTGCGGGACAGCCGGCCCGGCCACCAGGCGGTCCGTCCGATGTGGACGGCGAGCGCCGGGACGAGCAGGCTGCGCACCAGCAGCGTGTCGATGAGCACGCCGACGGTCACGATCACGCCGATCTGCATCGACGGCACCATCGGCAGGATCATCAGCGCCGCGAACGTCGCCGCGAGGACCACCCCGGCGCTGGTGATGACCCCGCCGGTCACGGTGAGCGCGTGCAGCACGCCGTCGCGCGGGCCGAGCTGGGCGGTCTCCTCCCGGGCCCGGGTCATCAGGAAGATCGTGTAGTCGACGCCCAGGGCGACGATGAACAGGAACGTCTGCAGCGGCACCGCGCTCCACAGCCGCGGGTGACCCATCCAGTCCAGCAGGAACCCGGCCGCGCCGAGCGCCGCCGCGTAGGACAGCACCACGCTCGCCAGCAGCACCAGCGGCGCGACGACCGCGCGCAGCAGCAGCATCAGCACGACGAGGATGACGGCGAGGACGAGCGGGACCACGACCAGGTTGTCCCGGCCGGTGACCGCGTCGCCGTCGACCTCGAAGGCGGTGTCCCCGCCGACGAGGGCGTCTCGGTCGTGGGCGCGGACCGCGGCGCGCAGCCGCGACAGGGCTGCCTGCGCCGCCGGGCTGGTCGGCTCGGCGGCGAACGTCGCATCGATGCGCACCCAACGGCCGTCCGCGGAGCGCTGCGGCTCGCCGACCGCGGCCACGCCGTCGACGGCGCGGGCGGCGTCCGCGACCGGCCCGGCGGTCGAGGCGGTGGCCAGGACGACGGCCGGCGCGAGCGTGCCGCCCGGGTAGTGCCGCTCGATGAGCCGCTGCCCGGTGACCGAGCCGACCTCGTCGGTGAAGGTCTCGTCGCCCGGCAGGCCGATGCTGAGGTTGGTGACGCCGATGGTGAGCGCGGCCAGGACGGCGGCGGTCGCCAGCCACACGGTGCGGGGGCGGCGGCCGACGAACCGCGCGACCCGGGCCCAGACGCCGTGGTCGGCGGCGACGTCCTGGTTCTCGATGCCCGGCGTGTACCGTGGCACGAACGGCCAGAACACCCAGCGGCCGAAGAGGACCAGCACCGCCGGCAGCAGGGTCGCCATCGCGCACAGGGTCACGACGACCGCGACCGCGCCGACCGGTCCGAGGCCGTGCGTGGCGGGCTGGTCGGCGGCGAGCAGGCACAGCAGGCCGATCGCGACGGTCGCCGCCGACGCGCAGATCGCCGGGAAGGAGCGGCGCAACGCGATCGCCATCGCCTCGTGCCGGTCCTCGTGCCGGCGCAGCTCCTCGCGGTACCGGGCGACGATCAGCAGCGCGTAGTCGACGCCGACGCCGACGGCCAGGATCGTCATGATGTTCTGGCTCTGCAGGTCGACGCTGATGCCGGCGTGCTTGACGAGCAGGTAGACGACCCCGCCCGCGACCTGGCTGGCGACGGCGGCGGTGAGCAGCGGGACGATCCACAGCACCGGGCTGCGGTACGTCAGCAGCAACAGCACCGCGACGGCGGCGACGGTCGCCAGCAGGAGCGTGACGTCGAGGCCCGCGAACGCGTCGGCGAAGTCGTCCTCCGCGCCGGCCGAGCCGGTCAGGGCGGTCCGCAGCCCGTCGGGGTTCTCACCGGCGAGCCGGTCCTTGATCGGGCCGACGGCCGCCGTCTGCTCGTCGCCGGTACCGGCGAGCGCGAACGTCACCAGCAACGCCTTGCCGTCGGCGGCGGGCACCGGCTCCGGCACGGTCCCACCGGCCGCGTGGGCGGCGAACGCGGCCCGGTCCGAGGACACCTTCGCCCGGTCGGCGTCGGTGAGCCCGGACTCGCGGACGTAGACGGCGACGGCGACGAGGTTGTCCGGCTCGGGGAACGCCGCCTCCGCCCGGGCCGCGGCCCGGCTGGCCTCCGCGCCGGCCGGCAGCGACCCGAGCGACTCGTTGTCCTGCACGTCGGCGAGCTGCAGCGCGAGCGGCCCCATCACGCCCACGAGCACGACCCACAGCGCCAGCATCAGCAGTTTCGTACGGCGGCCTGACGGCAGCCGGGACAGCGTGGACATCGTGTTCCCTCCCTGGAACCGGTGAGTGATGTCTTCGATCCAACGCATCCGCGGCCGCGCGGGCAGGAGTGGCACGTCCCGAACCGCGGTGGTGATAGCACCACCGCCACGGCGGGCGGGGCTGGGCCAGAATGGGCACGTGCCCGATTTCGACAAGCGGCGAGCGTGGCTGATCCGTGGGCTGACGGCCGGCCTGCGCGGTGTGCTGCTCGCGGTCGGCACGCTGTCCACGCACATCACCCTGTTCGTGCTGTTCGTGGTGTCGGTCGTGCTCACCGTCGCGGGCGTCGGCATCTTCCTCGTGCCCCTCGCGGCCGTCGGGGTCCGTGCCGTCGCCGACCTCGACCGGCGGCTGCTGTCGCAGTGGACCGGCGTCGAGCTGCCGCGCCCGTACCGGGATCGCCCCGCCGGAGCCGGCATCTGGGGCCTGTACCGGTGGGTGATGACCGACCCCGCGACCTGGCGGGACCTGGCCTGGCTGCTGCTGTCCGTCCAGGTCGTCGGGCCGCTGCTGATCGCGCCGGCCGCCGTGACCGTCTACGGCGTCGAGGGCGTCCTCGGCGTGCCGGTGCTGCTGCACTACCTGCTCGACTGGTACGGCTACGGCGCCCTGTGGCCGATGGACAACCTGGGCGAGGCGCTGCTGAGCTGGCCGCAGGGCGTGCTCTTCCTGGCCGCCGGGCTGACCCTGGCGCCGCCCGCGCTGCGCTGGTTCGCCCTGTTCACGCGGTGGCTGCTGGCCCCGACCAGGTCGGCGGCGCTCGCCCGGCGGGTGGACCGGCTCACCCGTACCAGGACGGAGACCGTCGACGCGCAGGCCACCGAGCTGCGCCGGATCGAGCGCGACCTGCACGACGGCGCGCAGGCCCGGCTCGTCGCGGTCAGCATGAAGATCGGCCTCGCCGAGGAGCTGATGTCCCGCGACCCGGAGGCGGCGCTGCGGCTGATGGCGCAGGCCCGCGAGCACAGCGGACTGGCCCTCGCCGAGCTGCGCGACCTGGTCCGCGGCATCCACCCGCCGGTCCTCGCCGAGCGCGGCCTCGACGGCGCCGTCCGCGCGCTCGCGCTCGCCGCCCCGCTGCCCGTCGACGTCGACGTCGACCTGCCCGGGCGGCCCCCGGCGCCGGTCGAGTCGGCGGCGTACTTCGCCGTCGCCGAGGCGCTGACCAACGTCGCGAAGCACGCCGCCGCCGGTCGGGTCGAGCTGCGGCTGTCGTACCGGCGCGACCGCCTGAGCATCGTGGTCGCCGACGACGGCCGTGGCGGCGCCGCACCCGCCGCCGGCGGCGGTCTGCGGGGGATCGAGCGCCGCCTCGCCGCGTTTGATGGCACCATGTCCGTGGCCAGTCCGCCCGGCGGACCCACCACCGTGACGATGGAGCTGCCGTGCGAGTTGTCATCGCCGAGGACCTCGCCCTCCTCAGAGACGGACTGATCCACATCCTGCAGGCGTTCGACTTCGAGGTCGTCGCGTCCGTCGACAACGGCCCGGCGCTGCTGCCGGCCCTGCTGCGGCACCGTCCCGACGTGGCGGTCGTCGACGTGCGGCTGCCGCCGACGTTCACCGACGAAGGCCTGCAGGCCTCGATCGCCGCCCGCGCCCAGGTGCCCGGCCTGCCGATCCTGGTGCTCTCGCAGCACGTCGAGCAGCTGTACGCCCGGGAGCTGCTCGCCTCCGGCGCCGGCGGCATCGGCTACCTGCTCAAGGACCGCGTGTCGCACGTCGGGCAGTTCATCGACGCGGTCCGCCGGGTCGCCGGCGGCGGCACCGTCATGGACCCGGAGGTCATCGCGCTGCTGCTGGCCCGCCGCGACAGCCAGCCCCTCGACGCGCTCACCGCCCGGGAACGCGAGGTCCTCGGCCTGATGGCGGAGGGCCGCTCCAACGCGGCGATCGCCGGGCGGCTGTTCGTGACGGAGAAGGCCATCAGCAAGCACATCAACAGCATCTTCAGCAAGCTCGGCCTGCCGCCGTCCGGCGACGACAACCGCCGCGTCATCGCCGTCCTCGCCTACCTGGAGCAGCTCACCGCGTGACCGCGCTCATCCTCCGACGAGCTCGTGCAGCGCGGCGGTGGTCGCGTCGTCCGCCGGCAGGAACGCCTCCAGCCGCAGCTCGGCGACGGTGACGTCGGTGGCCGTGCCGAAATGCGTGAGGGTGGTGACGAGCCGCAGCTCCCGGCCGCCGTGCCGCAACCGCAGCGGCACCGCGAAGCCCAGATGGTCCGGCGGCACCTGCCGGGGCGGCGCCATCGCGGTGAGCTCCTCGGCCAGCTGATGGAGCCGGTCGCTCGGGTTGCGCACGCTCTCGGCCCGGACCCGGTCGATGACGTGCCACGCCCACTCGCCGAGGTTGACGATCCGCGGCGCCAGCCCCCGCGGATGCAGCAGCAGCCTGGGCACGCTCACCGGCGGCGTCAGCAGGCCCGCCTCGACGCCGCGGGTGATCGTGTGGAACCCGGCGTTGGCCGCGACGAGGTCACCGTGCCGGTCCACGACCACCGCCGGGAACGGCAGGTGCCCCCGCAGCACCCGGTCCAGGGCCTCCCGCAGCGCCTTCAGCTCCGGCCCGTCGAGGTCGCCGTGCGGGTACGCGGGCGCGAACCCCGCGGCGAGCAGCAGCTCGTTGCGCTCGCGGACCGGCACCTCGAGCGACTCCGCCAGCCGGATGATCATCGACCGACCGGGACTCGACCGCCCGCTCTCGATGAAGCTGACGTGCCGCTGCGTGGTCCCGGCCCGCGTGGCGAGCTCCAGCTGGCTGACCCGCCGCCGGGTCCGCCACGTCCGCAACGCCTCCGCGATCATGCCCTCCTGTCTACCTGCTACCGAGCCCACCCGGCGATTCCCTGCCGGGAATGGCCGGGGCGCGGCCCGCTCGGTGTCTGCGGTCCGCTCCGTCATTCCCCTCGAGGAATTGCCGGGGTGCCGGCCGCGCAGCACAGTCGTGGCCATGACCGACAGCGCACTGCAGCACCTCGTCGACCGTTATGTCGCCGTCTGGGGCGAACCCGATCCGTCGCGCCGCCGCCCTGGAGACCCGGGTGACCCGTGCCTACGACGAGTTCGTCGCCCCGGGCACCTTCGCCTTCCGCTCCCGCGGCGACGCCGACCGCCTCCACGACGTGGTGAAGTTCCACTGGGAGATGGTGCCCGCCGCCGGCGGCGACCCGGCCGGCGTCGGCCTGGAGATCCTCGTCCTCGGCCCGGACGGCCGCATCGTCAGCGACTACCAGTTCCTCGAAGGCTGACTGCCGCCCGTACAGGTACGGTGGGGTCGTCGACCGTCGCCGATGTGACCGGATCACGGATATCCGGTACTGTTATGGGCGGTATTCGGGGGAGATGTAGTAGTGGGCATCGCCCCCTGAACCATGTTTGGGCACTGGATGGACAAGCGTCAGTGAGCGCGGTGGAGCAGCAGCTCGCCGCGCCGATCGCGGTCAAGGCGCGCGAGCGGTACATCGACGTGTGGCGGGCCGCCGCCGTGATCCGGATCGTGATCTACCACGGCAGTGGCCTGGCCTGGCTGACGCTGCTGTTCCCGGCGATGGGGCTGATGTTCGCCCTCGCCGGGTCGCTCACCGCCCGGTCGCTGGACCGCTCGCCGTCACACGTCGTGCGCGGCCGGCTGCGGCGACTGCTGCCGCCGCTGTGGGCGTATGGGGCGATCATGCTGCCCCTGACGTTCAGCGGGGCCGAGGGCGACGGCTGGGGGCCGTTCCTCGACGAGCCGCGCGAGCGCATCGACCTGCTGTGGTGGATCGTCCCGGTGGAGTGGCCGCCGCCCGGCGGCGCCGAGTGGGGCTGGATGGCCACCGCCGTGCTCTGGTATCTCGTCGCCTACCTGTGGTTCGTCGTCCTCGCCCCGGTCACGCTGCGGATCTTCCGGGGCTGGCCGGTCCCGACGCTGCTCGTGGCGCTGGCCGCGCCGGTGATCCTGCACCTGGAGCTGATCACCGTGGGCGGCTCGTTCGAGTCGCTGACGCGGGACATGGCCACCTACTTCGCGTGCTGGATCGTCGGTTACGCCCACCGCGACCGGCTCCTGCACCGCATCCCCGGACCGATCTTCGCCGCGGCGGTGCTGGTGCTGTCCGGCGCGGCGGCGGTGTGGCTCTTCCGGCACGGCGGCGGGCGCGGCGACTTCGACCTCAACCATCATCCGGTCGCCAGCGCCTGGTGGTCCACGGCGTTCGTCGCCGCGGTGCTGCGCTTCGACCAGCCGCTGCGCTGGCTGCGGCCCGGCAGCCGGCTCGACCGGGCCGTCGCCGCGATCAACGCGCGGGCGGTCACCATCTACCTGTGGCACTTCCCGATGCTCGGGGTGGCGCAGTTCCTGCTGGACGGCGTGCACCTGGGTGACTGGACCCGCCGGGCGCTGACCACCTGCATCGTCGCGGCCGCCACGTGCGTACCGGTGCTGCTGCTGGGATGGGTCGAGGACCTCGCCGCCCGGCGCGCCCCCTCGCTGCTGCCGCCGGTCCTGCGCAAGCCCGCGGCCGCGGCGCCGGCGCCACCCGTCGCCGCCGCCGGGCCGGCCGATCACTGGGCCCGCCGGACCCTCGCCGGGTTCGGCGTCAGCGCGGTCGCGGTCGTGGTGGTCGCCGCCGGCTGGACCGGCGAGAGCACCGGCGGCACCAGCGGCAGCGAACGGCAGCCGGTGCACGAGCAGGAGGACTACGTCAGCGACCTGCCGTACACGGCGCTGCGCAACGGGCTCGGCCCGGTCGAACGGGACCACACCAACGGCACCGCCGAGCCCGACGACGGGGCCCCGATCGTCCTGGCCGGCGTCCCCTACGCCAGGGGTCTCGGGGTGTCCTCGCCCAGCGCGGTGCGGCTCTATCCGCGCCCTGGCTGCCTGCGCTTCAGCGCGGTCGTCGGTCTCGACCCGGCAGCCGCCGCCGGCAGCGCCACGTTCCTGATCGCCGCCGACGACACGACCGTGGCGACCCTCGGGCCGCTGGAGGCCGGGCAGTCCAGTGAGGTGACCGTCGACATCATCGGGGTGACCCGCCTCGACCTGATCGTCGAGGACCATCAGGGACCGGTCAACGCCGTGTGGGCCGACGCGCGCCTCGTCTGCTCCCAGTAGGATGCGCGGCCGCCGTACGTGCGGCGGCCGCGCACCCATGACGGACCTCAGGCGGCCGTCAGCGTGTCGATTATCGCCAGCGCGGCCTCGGGCTTCCCGATGACCACGACCACGTCGCCGGGACGGCACCGGAACGACGGCCGCGGTGCGAGGACGACCTGTTCGTCGCGGACGACGGCGGCGACGCTCGCCCCGGCCGTGCCGGTGTCCGGCAGCGGCCGCTCCGCCGGCCGGCCGTCCTCGCCGATGAGGACCTGCAGGACGGCCACGCCGCTGGTGTGCCGGTCGAGCCGGGCGCAGTGCAGCGGCGGCTCGTCGACCCCGACCAGGCGGGCGATGACGCGGGCCTCGGCCGCGGTGAGCAGGACGCCGCTGAGCCGGGTGTCCGGGTCGGCGGGGTCGTAGATGACGAGCTCGCGCCGGTCGTCGTCGTGCTGGACGACCCCGACGCGCCGGCCTTCCTGCGCCGCGAGCACGTGCAGCCGGCCGACACCGGGCAGCGGCGTGATGGTGTGCGCGGCGCCTCCGCGCCCCATGGGCTGACGTAGGCGTGGTGGTGTTCGGTACATGATGAGCGACCTCCGAAAGGGCAACGCGACGAAACCGTCGACCCGGCTGGGTCTCGGCTGACGGGTCCTTCAGGAGGTGGGTGGGCCCCGGCAACCCGGGGCGGCGATGCACCGTCCACGATGGACGGTGGCCGCGCCGGCAGTTGTGGCCGGCCAGGACAGCGGCGCGACGACGTCGGCGACGCGGGGCAGGACGGCGAGCCAGTGCGGCCCGTCGGTGTGGGTGTCCGTGGCCCGTGGTGGCTTGCGGCCCTGCGGCGCGTCGGCGCCGGGCACCGCGGACGTGACGCTGGCGGCGCGGGCGACCTGGAACGTGTCGCCGGGCAGCGCGTGATGGGCGTTGGTGAGGCCGAGCAGCATCGCGCAGACGCTCAGCGCGAGCCCGAGCGTCGCGGTCCGCAGCGCGGTCGAGGTCTTCATCCGCACCTCCCGCCGTCGCTGGAACCTGCGAGTTTACCCGAGGAACTACGATCGCCGGATGTCCTGGCTGCGATGGTTCCGGCGGACCGTGGCGGTCACCGTCAGCCTCTGCGCGCTGGTCGGCGCCGTCCGGCTCGTCGCGCCCGCGACGGGCGGCCAGGACGGTGCGCCGTCCGGGGTGCGGCGCCAGCTGGCGTTCCTGCGCGCGGCCCTGGACGGCGGCGCCGCGCAGGACGCGCAGCGGCTGTATCCGGAGGGGTACTTCTTCCTGCACGTCCTCTACGGGCTGACCTGGGTCGAGCTCGGCATGCGCGCACCGGCCGGGCAGCGGGCGACGGCGCTGCGCGAGGCGCGGTGGGCGCTGGGGCACCTGGACTCGCCGGCCGGCCGCGCGCCGTTCGACGACGGCCTCTCCCCGCCGTACGGCGTGTTCTACCAGGGCTGGACCAACTGGCTGCGCGGCGGCGTGCTCGGCCTGCAGCCCGCCGGGCAGCGCGACGCCGGTGAGGAGCGGCGGTTCGCGGCCGACTCGGACGCGCTGGGCAAGGCGTTCGACGCGTCCGCCTCGCCCTACCTGCAGGCGTACCCGGGGCAGGCCTGGCCGGTCGACTCGACGGTCGCGATGGCGTCACTGCGGCTGCACGACACGCTGCTGCCGTCGCGCTTCGCGCCGACCGTGCGACGCTGGCTCGACGGCGTCCGTGAACGGCTCGACCCGCGCACCGGGCTGCTCCCGCACCGCGTCGACCCCGGCTCGGGCTCGCCGCTGGAGGTCGCCCGCGCCACCTCGCAGAGCGTCATCCACCGCTTCCTGGGCGACATCGACCCGGCGTTCGCGCGTGAGCAGTACCTGCGCTTCCGCGACACGTTCGTGGTGCGGCCGCTCGGCCTCGGGCCCGCCGTGCGGGAGTACCCGGACGGGATGGACGGCCCGGCGGACGTCGACTCCGGCCCGCTGCCGCTCGGCGTCAGCCTGTCCGCGACCGTGGTCACGATCGGCGCCGCGCAGGTCAACCACGACGACGCGCTCGCCGGGGCCCTCGCGAACTACGGCGAGCTCGCCGGACTCCCGATCGGCACGCCGTGGACCAAGCGCTACGCGCTCGGCGCGCTCCCTGTCGGTGACGCGTTCCTCGCCTGGTCGAAGACGGCCCGCCCGTGGGTCGCGCCGCCGCCCGCCGCACCGCCCGCGAACATCCACTGGTGGTGGCGGGCACCCCTGCTGGCGCTGCTGCTGATCGTCGGCGTCACCCCGTGGCTCCGCCCGCTGCTGCGGTACGCGAAGCACCGTCGCCCCGCTCCGTGAGGCGCGGCCGGACGGGGCTCGGCTGCCGGGGGCTCGGCTGCCGGGGCTCAGCTGCCGGGGCTCAGCTGGTGCTGGTGATGACGGTCGTGGCGACCGTCACCGCGGTCATCGAGGCGATGATCGCCTGCATGGTGGCGATCGCCTGCTGGACGGCGCCGGCGGCCCAGTTGCCCTCGGCGATCTCGTCGAGGCGGAACTGGAGCTCCTTCTTGCCTCGGCCGGGGAACAGCTGCTCCGCGAAGCCCACCGCCTGCACCAGGCCGAGCAGCGCGGCCGTGCGGGCGGGCACCGCGCCGAGCGCGTCGACGGCCGCGGTGAGGTCCCGCCGCACCGCGGTCTCGGCGGCCGGCTCCGCGCCGGTCGCCGACGCGTAACGGGTCCGCGGGAACACCCACAGCACGCGGTCCTCCTCGCGGCGCAGGACACCCGCCTCGACCTGCCGGTCGAGCAGCCGCGCGCGCAGCTTGCCGGACAGCGGCTGGATCCACGCGTCGGGCTTGCGCGGCTTGCCCGCCTTGGCCATCTGCGCGAGGGCGTCGTCGGCGACCGGGTCGCCCGTCGGCGCGGCGTCGACCACCACGACCGTGCCGTCGTCGAGGCGGATCCGCCCGGCCAGCATCAGGTCGAGCAGGACCGCCCCGGCGAGGCCGTAGTCGAGGGACGGGTCACCGACCAGGTTGGTGCCCTGATCGTCGAGGGCCAGCAGCAGGAAGTCGTCAGCCAGACCGTTGTTCATGATCCGAGCCTAGGACGCACCCGCGGCCCCCGCACCTCGCCCGCCCGATCAGGCGGCGGCGCGGTCGGTGACGGGGCGGCGGCGCAGGGCCGGTTCGGTCAGCGACTGCGGGCGCCAGGAGCCGTCGGCGCGGTACAGGTCGGTGCCCGGCGGCACGATCTCGTCGACGCGGTCCAGTGCGGCGTCGTCCAGGGTCAGCGTGGCGCCCTTCAGCGCGGCGTCGAGCTGCGGCATGGTGCGCGGGCCGATGATGACCGAGGTGACCGCCGGATGGGCGAGCGGGAACGCCATGGCGAGCTCCGGCAGGGTGCAGCCCACCTCGGCGGCGAGCGTGACCAGTTCCTCGACCACCTCCAGCTTGCGGGCGTTCTCCTGCAGGGCCGGGTCGAAGCGGACCGGGTTCAGCGCGGCGCGGCCGGACGTCAGGTCGATCGGCTGCCCCTTGCGGTAGCGGCCGGTGAGGAAGCCCGAAGCGAGGGGGCTCCAGGTGAGCACGCCCATGCCGTACCGCGCCGCGACGGGCAGGAGGTCACGCTCGATGCCGCGGGCCAGCAGGGAGTACGGCGGCTGCTCCGTCCTGAAGCGGTGCAGCGCGCGCCGCTCGGCGACGTGGTGCGACTCGACGACCTGTTCGGCGGGGAACGACGAGCAGCCGAACGCCCGGATCTTGCCCTGACGCTCGAGGTCGGTGAGCACCGACAGGGTCTCCTCGACGTCAGTCGCCGGGTCGGGGCGGTGCACCTGGTACAGGTCGATCCAGTCGGTCCGCAGCCGGCGCAGGCTGTCCTCGACCTCACGGACGATCCAGCGCCGCGAGTTGCCGCCGCGGTTCGGCCCGTCGCCCATCGGGAAGTGGACCTTCGTGGCGAGCACCACGTCGTCGCGCCGCCCGTGCAGCGCCTTGCCGACGATCTCCTCCGACTCGCCGGCGGAGTACATGTCCGCGGTGTCGACGAAGTTGATGCCCTGATCGAGGGCGGCGTGGATGATCCGGACACAGTCGTCGTGGTCGGGGTTGCCGACCGAGCCGAACATCATCGTGCCGAGACAGTGCGTGCTGACCTGGATGCCGGTCCGGCCGAGGGTGCGGTAGCGCATGCCGCGGAGCCTAGGACCTGGAGTGAACTCCAGGTCAACCCCCGAGGCCGTCGCTAAGGAGGTGTTTGTCCGGACCTGCCCCGGGTAGAGCGGAGGACCTGCATGTTTCCACTCCATGGAGGTGTCCCGCAGATGGCCGGCAGCAAGCCACAGAAAGCCGTGAAGGACGTCGTCGAGGCCGCGGCGGAGAAGGTGGCCGATCTGCTGACCCCCGATGTTCCGGGCTCGCCCGGCAGCGGCACCCCGACGGTCGAGGAGCCGACCACCCCGGTGGAGCCGCTCCCGGCGAAGGCTGAGCAGGGTGCCCCCGACACGCGTACGCCGACGGGCGGGAAGACCGGCGCGCATCCCGAGGCGAACGGGCAGCAGGGCGCATACCTGACCACGTCGACGGGGGCGAGGCTCCGCGACACCGACCACTCGCTGAAGGCGGGCCCGCGCGGGCCGATCCTGCTGCAGGACCATCACTTCCGTGAGAAGATCATGCACTTCGACCACGAGCGCATCCCCGAGCGCGTCGTGCACGCCCGCGGCGCCGGCGCGCACGGGGTCTTCGAGGGCTACGGCACGGCGGACGGCCTGACCAGGGCCGGCTTCCTCCGTAAAGGCAAGAAGACCGACGTCTTCGTCCGGTTCTCCACGGTACTGGGATCGCGCGGCTCGGCCGACACGGTGCGCGACACGCGCGGCTTCGCGACGAAGTTCTACACCGACGAGGGCACGTTCGACCTCGTCGGCAACAACATGCCGGTGTTCTTCATCCAGGACGGCATCAAGTTCCCCGACATCATCCACGCCGGCAAGCCGCACCCGGACCGGGAGATCCCGCAGGCGCAGAGCGCGCACGACACCTTCTGGGACTTCGTATCGCTGCACACCGAGGCGCAGCACCACACGATCTGGAACATGTCCGACCGGGGCATCCCACGCTCGTTCCGGATGATGGAAGGCTTCGGCGTGCACACCTTCCGCCTGGTGAACGACGCCGGCGAGACCGTGCTCGTGAAGTTCCACTGGAAGCCGAAGCTCGGCGTGCACTCCCTGGACTGGGAGGAGGCGCAGCTGCTCAGCGGCATGGACCCCGACTTCCACCGCCGCGACCTGTACGACGCGATCGAGGCGGGCGCGTTCCCGGAGTGGGAGCTGGGGCTGCAGGTGTTCCCGGACGAGCCGGACGAGACGTTCGCCGGCATCGACCTGCTCGACCCGACGAAGATCGTGCCCGAGGAGCTCGCCCCGGTGCAGGCGGTCGGGAGGATGACGCTCAACCGGACGCCGCGCAACTTCTTCGCCGAGGTCGAGCAGGTGGCGTTCCACCTCGGCAACCTGCCGCCCGGCATCGACGTCACCAACGACCCGCTGCTGCAGGCACGGCTGTTCTCGTATCTGGACACGCAGCTCACCCGGCTCGCCGGGCCCAACTTCAACCAGATCCCGGTCAACCGGCCGCACGCGCCCGTCAACGACATGCTCCGCGACGGCTTCCACCAGCAGGCCGTGCACGCGGGCGTCGCGCCGTACCGGCCGAACTCCCTCGACGGCGGAAACCCGTCGGTCGCCGGTGACGCCGAGCACGCCTTCCTCGACGTGCCGGTGGTCGTCGCGGAGGCGCCGAAGATCCGCGCCAGCCCGGCGTCGTTCGAGGACCACTACAGCCAGGTCCGGCTGTTCTGGCTGAGCATGTCGCCGGTGGAGCAGGACCACATCGTCCGCGCGTACACCTTCGAGCTGGGCAAATGCTACGAGCAGGCGATCAAGGAGCGGCAGCTGCTGAGCCTGGCCAACATCGATCCTGTGCTGTGCGCGCGGGTCGCGACCGGCCTCGGGCTGCCCGCCCCGGAGCCGTCGGCGCCGCCGGCGGAGGTCACGCCGAGCCCCGCGCTGTCGCAGGTCGGCGCGGTGTGGCCGCCGGACGGCCGGACGATCGGCATCGTCGTCGACCCGGCCGGTGACCTGGACGGTGTCCGCGCGCTGCGCGAGGCGGTGTTCGCCGCGGGCATGGTCCCGCTGCTGATCGCCCCGCACGGCGGCGAGGTCGGCGGCGTCGCGGTGCAGCGCACGTTCGCCACCGGACGGTCCGTCGAGTTCGACGCACTGCTGATCGGCGGGGCCCCGGTCCCGGCCCCCGACGCGGTCCCGGCTCCCGGCGCCGGCGTCGTCGACCCGCGCGTGCTGCTGCTCGTCGAGGAGGCCTGGCGGCACGCCAAGGCGATCGGCGCCTGGGGCGCGGGTGTGGAGGTCCTGACCGCTTCCGGGGTGGCCGGCACGCCCGGCATCGTCTCCGGCGACGAACCGGCGGACGTGTTCGCCGGCCTCCTCGAGCTGACGGGCGCCCACCGCGTCTGGGAGCGGTTCCCCGCCACCATCGCCTGACCTGCACAGCAGTCGATCCGAGGACCCGCGCACCGAGCGCGGGTCCTCGATCACGTCAGTGCCGTTCCAGTGCGGCCGGCACGATGAAAGGCATCGGCCTCAACGACCCCGGCGGCGCCGCCCACCCGATGCGGATCGACCTGCCCTCACCGCCGACGACTTCCCGCGCCACGTCGAGGAGCAGGCGGCCGCGCGGCTGACCATGTTCGTCGTGCAGGGCGGACGGCTTCGACCGGGAGCTGACGGTGACCTCCGCCTGGCACGTCCTGCCGGGCCGCACCGTGGGTGCCGCTCACCGGCGCCGCTCCCGACGGCGAGTGGCAGTTCCAGCTCACCGACACCTTTCAGGTGCGGTTCTGGTTCACCGACGGGAAGATCCTCGACGCCGTGGTGGCGCTGACCGCGGCGGCGCGGGCGATACGATCCGCGGGTGTCGTTGCTCGCGTCGCTGTACGTCGTGAAGGCCGGGGACCTGCCGGCGATCGTCGGTGCCGCCGGTGCGGGGCGCGCCTGGGACGCGGTCGAGGCGGCCGGCAGGAGCCCCGAGGAGGAGTACGGCTGGTCCGGCTCCGTCATGCTCGACGTGCTGATGGGCCTGGACGAGTCGGACATCCTGCTGGAGAGCCCTGCCCTGCGCGCGGAGTCCGAGGCCGTCACCGCCGACCTCGGCTACACCGCGCTGATCGCGAGCGACGCCAAGGCGTTCCTGGACCGGCTCGACCCGGCCGCCTTCGACGCGGGTGAGCTGCTCGGCGGGCCGACCGGGTCCGGCCTCGACGAGGAAGAGGCCGGCTACGCGCTGGAGGACACGCTGGCGCTGCTGCGTGACACCATCGCGGGGCTGGCCGACGACGAGGTGCTTCTGCTGCACATCGGCTAGGGCGCCGGTGCCGGCGCCGCGCCGGGGCCGGGGAGGACGTCGATGTCGGTGGCGCGCATCTGCGCGCCGCAGTGGGAGCAGCGCAGCTCGGGGTGGGCGATCTCGCCGCAGGCG
This sequence comes from Dactylosporangium sp. NPDC051087, assembly GCF_055586325.1. Classification (NCBI taxonomy): domain Bacteria; kingdom Bacillati; phylum Actinomycetota; class Actinomycetes; order Micromonosporales; family Micromonosporaceae; genus Dactylosporangium; species Dactylosporangium sp. NPDC051087. Next base: position 26,649 of record NZ_JBVJIJ010000003.1, read on the forward strand.
TGGTGGCGGTAGAGGACCGGCGGGCCGGCCTCGCCGGCGGTCCAGCGGTCGCCCCAGCCGACCATCACCAGCAGCAGGTCGCAGAGCTCCTGGCCCTTGGTGGTCAGCACGTACTCGTGGCGGGGCGGGCGGCCGGAATACTGGCGGCGCTCCATGACGCCCTGCTCGACCAGCCAGGCGAGGCGCTGCGCGAGGACCTTCCTGGAGATGCCCAGGTCGTCCTGCAGCTGGTCGAAGCGGTTGATGCCGACATACACGTCGCGCAGGATCAGCGGCGACCACGGTTCGCCGATGACGTCGAGGGTACGAGCGATGGAGCACGCCATGCCGGCGAACTGGGTGCGCTGCATGCGGTTCATTCTACGCACGTGGGTTCCCTCAGGAGACTCTGTGCGATAGGGTTCCTTCAAGGAACCTACTGAGGGAGGTCATCATGGCCCGGCCCGAGGTCGTCACGGCCGAGGAGTGGCAGACGGCGCGAGACGCGCTGCTGGTCAAGGAGAAGGAGCTCACGCACGCCCTGGACGCGCTCGCGGCGCGGCGCCGCCGGCTGCCGATGGTGCGGCTCGACAAGCCCTACCGCTTCGTCGCCCCCGACGGCACCGACGCGGACCTGACCGACCTGTTCGACGGCCGGCGGCAGCTGGTGATCTACCACTTCATGCTGGAGCCAGGCCAGGACTGGCTGTGCGGCGGCTGCAGCACGTTCACCGACAACCTGGCCGAGCACTCGCAGGCGCACCTCGGTGCCCGTGACACCCGGCTGATCCTGATGGCCCGCGCGCCGCAGGAGGAGATCGAGCCGATCCGGCGCAGGATGGGCTGGACCGTGCCGTGGTATTCCAGCCAGGGCAGCGACTTCCACGACGACCTGCGCGTCGACGGCTTCGCCCTCAACGTGCTGCTGCGCGACGGCGGCGAGGTCTTCCACGCCTACGGCACCACGGCCCGCGGCGTCGACCGGCTGCGCCTGGACTTCAACCTGCTCGACCTGACGCCCTACGGCCGACAGGAGGCCTGGGAGGACTCGCCGGCCGGCTGGCCGCAGACCCCGACGATGCAATGGCTGCGCCCCCACGACGAATATGGAGACTCCCGTGCCTGAGCTCGCCGCCGACGTCGCCCGCCTGGTCGAGGACGTCAACTACGCGCACATCGCGACGCTGCTGCCGGACGGCTCGCCGCACTCGGTGCCCGTCTGGATCGACCGCGAGGGTGACCGGGTCGCGATCCTCACCGGGCCCGGATCCCGCAAGGCCCGCAACGTCGCGCACGACCCGCGGGTCGCCATCTCCATCACCGACCACGCCCAGCCCTATTCGACGGCGCTGATCCGTGGCCGGGTGACGGAGGTCCTGGACGGCGACGACGCCTGGCGCATCATCGACCGCATCTCCACCAAGTACACCGGCGCGCCCTATCCGCTGCGCACCGACCGGGTCGTGCTGCTCATCGAGCCGGACCACGCGCAGGCGCAGTCGTTCGGGTGAGGGCCGGTCGTCAGCGGGTGGTGACCCACACGTTGACGATCGTGTGGTAGGCGCAGCTGGTGTAGCTCACGGCGCCCACGGGCGCCCAGTTCCCGACGCAGATGATCGCGCCGGCGCCCGGCATGAAGTGCTGCTGCTGCATGGTGACCTGGTGCTCGCCGGTCCCGCCGGTGCACTGGCTCTGCGCCCAGTTGGAGCCGTAGGTGACGGTGCAGCCCGTCGGTGCGGCCGAGGCCGCCGTGGTGGTGCCGGCGAGCGCGCCCGCCGAGAGCAGTGCGCTGAGGGTGACCGCGGAAGCGAGCCGTGCCTTGGTGCCCATACCCACCTCATCAACTGTTAGGAATGTTAACAGCGGAGACTGTAGGACCTCGAATCATCTGCGTCAATGTGTGCCGCTGTGCCATGATCGTTCTCGTGAGCGAATGGATCTACAACGACCGTCCCGCCGGCGTCCGGTTCCTGCCGGACCGGATCGCCGAGCCGGAGCGCAGCGAGATCGAGGACGAGATCTGGTCCTGGATCGTGCTCGGGCGGGACGACCCCCGGGAGTTCGTCGAACACCTCGACGAGGAGGAGCGGCACGGCGCCACCGAGGACGAGCTCGGCGCCGCCTACGAGCGCGCCCTCGACGCCAGGTTCGACCAGCAGGCGCGGTGGGGTGCCGTGCAGAGCAACCTGACCGCCGCCTTCGCCGAGCTCAACACGCTCGGCGTCCTCGCGCGGGAGAACTTCAGCTGCTGCGGCACCTGCGCCGACGGCGAGATCCACGACGAGCTCGACGACTCCCGCCACTGGCACGGTTACCTGTGGTACCACCAGCAGGACGCCGAGGCCCTCGCCGCCAGCGCCACCGGCTCGGTCTACCTCGGCTACGGCGCATACCCGCCCGAGGACTTCGACGAGACCGCGTACGCGGCGCTGCCCAAGTCCGAGCGGGAGGCGCAGTACCGGGCCGACCTGGACCACTTCCTGGACGACCTCGTCTTCCCGGTGCTGCGCAGGCACGGCATGAGCATCGAGTGGAACCGCAAGCAATCCACCCGGATCCTCCTCACCGGCGCGAGGTGGTACGCACCCGTGTGAACCGGCTCACCATCAAGCCGGCGGTCGTGTCGTTCACCGTCGGCGGCGATCCACCGGTCACCGTCAACCTCATCGACACCCCGGGCCACCCGGACTGCATCGCCGAGGTCGAGCGGGTCCTCAGCGTGCTCGACGGCGCGGTGCTCGTCGTGTCCGCCGTCGACGGCGTCCAGGCGCAGTCCACGAGCTCCAGGTCCGCCTTCCGGGCCTGACCCGCGGCGAGGGCGTCCTGGAGTCGTCGTTCGACCGCTACGACCCGGTCACCGGCCCGCTCCCGCACAGACCACAATCCCCTCGACCGCGACGAATACCTCCTGCGGGTGGTCCGCCGGGTCACCGCCTGACGCGACCCCGCTGCTGCTGCCGGTCGCTGCTGTTGCCGGTCGTTGCTGCTGCCGGTCAGGGGACGATCACCACGCCGCCGCGGACGCCGCCCCGCGCCAGCCGGTCGTGGGCGGCCGCCGCCTCGGCGAAGGGGTACACGCCGGCGACCCGCAGCGGCAGGTCGCCCTTGTCGACGAGCCCGACCAGCTCACCGAGCCGGGCGCCGTCCGGCAGGACCTCCAGCGCGAAGGTCCGGATGCCCCGCACCGGCTCCGGGCGCAGCGGGGGCGACGCGGCCACGTAGCCGCCGCCGTCGCGGACGAGGTCCAGCAGCGAGGCGCCGATCACGGCCAGGTCGACGACCGCGTCGAACGTCCCCACGGGATCGCCGGAGCGCGGCAGGAACGCCGCGCCGAGCGACTCGACGAACGCCCGGTCGTCGTCCCCGGCGAGCCCCGTGGCGTGCAGACCGGCCGCCCGGGCCAGCGCCAGGACGAACCCGCCGACCTGCCCGGCGGCGCCGGTGACGAGCACGGTCGCACCCGCCGGAAGTGCGAGCAGGTCCAGGGCCTGGGCGGCGGCGAGGCCGTTGGTCGGCAGGGTCGCCGCCTCGGTGGCGGGGACGCTCGCCGGCGCGGCGGTCAGCCAGGCCGCGTCGAGCACCACGAACTCCGCGTGCGCCCCGGCCGTGGTCCGCAGCCAGGGCGAGAAACCGAGGACCTTGTCACCGGCCGCGAACGCCCCGGCGTCCGGGCCGACCGCGTCGACGGTGCCGGCCACGTCCCAGCCGGGCGTGTACGGCAGCCCGGTCGGCAACGGCGCCGGGAACCGCCCGGAGCGGATCATCAGGTCGACCGGGTGCACGACGGACGCCGCGACCCGCACCCGCACCTGCCCCGGCCCGGGCTCCGGCACCGGCACCTCCGCCACGTGCAGAACCTCCGGCCCGCCGAACTGTGCATACCTGACCGCGCGCATCGCCGTCTCCTTCGTGGGATTTCGTGATCACCACGACCGTACGGATCGCAGGGCACTGTGAGAAAGTAGGTACCGCCAAGTGCGTATGGCACCGAGGAGGGGCAACATGGCGACCACGACCGCGGCGCAACGCCGGGAACAGGCCAAACGCGACTACGACGCGTTCCTGGACGGCTGCCCGACCCGCGAGCTGCTGAGCAGGCTCACCGACAAGTGGGTCGCCCTGGTGATCCCGGCCCTCGCCGACGGCCCGAAACGACACGGCGAGCTCGGCCACCGCATCGCCGGCGTCAGCCAGAAGATGCTCACCCAGACCCTGCGCACCCTGGAACGCGACGGCCTGGTCACCCGCACCGTCACCCCCACCGTCCCGGTCCGCGTCGACTACGAGCTCACCCCGCTCGGCCACGAACTGTTCCCGGTCATGCTCGCGATCAAGGACTGGGCGGAGGCCCACATGGACCGCGTCTTCGCCGCCCGCACCCAGTACGACACCCGCCCGTCCTGACCGCGGCGGTCACGACACCGGCGCGTCCCGGCGACGGTGTCGGTGCTCCTCCTCGGCGCAGTACTCGGCCCGGCGGCGTATCAGGCCGGTCTCACCCACCGGAGGCCCGGCGGTCGTCATGTACCGGATGAGCGGCTCCATCTCCGTGGGATGGCCGAGATCGTCGTAGAGCCGGTACCCGTCGACCAGCTCACCGGGCCGCAGCGTGCCGGAGCGGGCGAGCACGAAGTCGATGTGCGAGGGCGTCGTCCTCCGGGCTGTGGCCGTCGGGCTCGCGCGGGTAGTCGGTGGGCAGGTCCCACCAGTCCACGCCGGACTCCCTGGCGTCCAGCAGGGCGTCGTAGAACGACTCGACGCTGCGCCAGCGCGGCTCCGGGCTCGGCTCCTCGTGATCGATCTTGAATACGCGGCCGGTCAGGTCACCGGACGTGAACACGCCGGCGTAGTTGCTGTTGTCGTCGGTCCAGAACGTGCCGAGTTCGCGATCGTCGAAGGGGACGCCGAAGCCGCGCAGGGTGGTGATCGTCTCGGCCGCCTCGGCCGGGCTCATGAGGCGGAGCTGCCCGAGATCCGGCTCCTCGGCGCCGTGGTCCTCGTAGATCGTGCGGACCGCGGGCGGGAGCGGCACGCCCAGCACCCGGGCCAGTCCGTCGATGTCGTCCGCCGTCGCGGGCGCGGCGGTCGCGCCGCCTCCGGCGTGGAGTCTCGCGAGTCGCAGCTGCACGACCACGCACCTTACGCAACCTCACGTACGGCGGAGGCGGGTCGTCGCAGGCAGTCTGCTCACCAGCCGCCGCAGCTCGGGTGGCGCTCCGGCCAGCAGGTGCTCGACGGAGCTCCGGACGAGCCGCGACGCGACGAAGATCTCCACGTCCGTCCCGTGCTCCAGGGTCAGCGACAGGCCGGCCAGCGGAGTGACGATCGCCGACTCGAGCGGCTCCGCCAGTGAGTCCAGGAAGCGGGTGTCCTCGGTGAGGACCAGGTCCACCAGGTCCCGCGCCGACCGCCGGAGCGTCGCCATGTCGGCCGCGGCGACCGCGGCCGCCGCCCCGCGCCATTCGGGCAGATACGCCGGCAGCGCGAACCCGTCCATCCCGCCAGCGTAGCCAGCCACACCCAGGGGGTCGCCCGCGCCGTGAAGCGGTCGGCTCAGGTGGAGTAGCCGGCGAGGAGGATGTCGATCGCCTCGGTGAAGCGGTGGTCGAAGTCCAGGCCGGCGCGGGTGGTGATGATCTCCAGGAGGTTGGGGAACTCGGCCGGGTCGAGGGCGTCGGCGTGCTGGTCGAGGTCGGGGTCGGAGTCCTCGTGGCCGGGGGTACGGCCGGCCTCGGCGAGGGTGTGCCCGATCGTGAACGTCGCGATCACGTTGATGATGTCCAGGGCGCGGCCCAGGGGGAGGCCGGCGGCGCGCATGGCGGCGAGCCACCGCTCCGACATGCGCAGCGCGTCGGGGGAGTTGACCGGGCGGGTGGCGGCGAGCGGCAGCACGCCCGGGTGGGCGAGGAGCGCGGCGCGCAGCGAATGGGCGAACGAGCGCATCCAGGGCACCCACGGGCCCGAGAGGTCGGCGGACAGGTCGGCGAAGGCGTGCTCCATGACACGGTCGACGAGGCCGTCGAGCAGCGCGTCCTTGTTCGGTACGTGCCGGTAGAGCGACATCGCCTCCACGCCGAGGTGGGCGCCGAGCTTGCGCATGGACAGGGCGGGCAGGCCGTGGGCGTCGACGTAGTCCAGCGCGGCGTCCAGGACGCGCTCCCGGGTCAGCCCGGCTTTCGGCGCCAATCCACAACCCCCTTGACGATGTTTACACCGTAAGCAAAACTACCAGACGTCGGCATGCTTACGCTGTAAACATGGAGGTCGGCGTGTTCGTTCCTGCCCTGGTCCTGATCCTGGCCGCGGTCGGCTACTTCCTGGTGATGACGCTGGTCGACCTGTACCCGTTCAACAACGTGCGGGACGCGAAACGCGCGGAGCAGCGCACCGAGGTCGCGATCAACGCGCCGGTCATGGTGCTGCCGGCGGTGCTGCTCGTGCTCGGCAGGGCGCTGGACCTGCCGGTGCTCGGGTACGCCGCCGGGGCGCTCGCCACGCTGTCGGTGCTCGGCGGGCTGATCCTGTGGTGGATGCCGTACCTCGCCGGGTGGACCGCGCCGTGGGCCACCGCCGGCGCCGGCGTCACGTGGGCGGACCTGCACGCCAGAACCTACGCGCGGACCGTCATCGTGCTGCCGCGCATCGGCGACCGGCCGCGCCCCAACCTGGAGCACATGATCCTGCACGCCCTGATGCTGGCCGCGGCCGTGTGCACCTTCACCGCCGCGTAGCAAAAGCAGGCGAAGCAGGGTAAGCAGGGTGCATGAACCACGACGAGGTGGCCCACCGGTCAGCGCGGACCGTGTGGGACGGCGACCTGGCCAGCAAGGCGCTCGGCATGCAGCTCGGCGACGTCTCGCCGGGCCGGGCGAGCGTGCGGATGCGCGTCCGCGACGACATGGTCAACGGCCACGGGATCTGCCACGGCGGGCTGATCGCGACGCTCGCCGACAGCGCGTTCGCGATCGCGTGCAACACCTACGACGACGTGACCGTCGCCGCCGGGTTCGACGTCACGTTCGTCGCGCCCGCCAAGCCCGGCGACGAGCTCACCGCCACCGCGGCCGAGCGGGTCCGGCAGGGCCGCAGCGGCCTGTACGACGTGACAGTGCGCACCGCCGACGGGTCGGTCATCGCGGAGTTCCGCGGCCGCAGCCGGGGACTGGGAAGGCGGATCCTGACGTGAAGGACCTGAGCCCGCGCCCCGGCGACCTGGAGCCGATCGAGACCGCGTCCGTCGACGAGCTCCGCGCGCTGCAGCTGCGCCGCCTGCAGTGGACGCTGCGGCACGCGTACGACAACGTGCCCCTGTACAAGCGGAAGTTCGACGAGGCCGGCGTGCACCCGGACGACTGCCGCTCGCTCGAGGACCTGGCGCGGTTCCCGTACACCAGCAAGAGCGACCTCAGGGAGAGCTACCCCTTCGGGATGTTCGCCGTCCCCCGGGAGCGCATCGCCCGCATCCACGCCTCCAGCGGCACCACCGGGCAGCCCACCGTCGTCGGCTACACGCAGGCCGACGTGGACATGTGGTCCGACGTGATGGCCCGCTCGATCCGCGCGGCGGGCGGGCGGCCCGGCCACCGCGTCCACGTCGCCTACGGCTACGGCCTGTTCACCGGTGGTCTCGGCGCGCACTACGGCGCCGAGCGGCTCGGCTGCGCCGTCATCCCCGTGTCGGGCGGCATGACCGAGCGGCAGGTGCGGCTGCTCGTCGACTTCGAGCCCGAGATCATCATGGTCACCCCGTCCTACATGCTGACGATCCTCGACGAGCTCGACCGGCAGGGCGTCGACCCGAAGAGCCTCAGCCTGCAGGTCGGGATCTTCGGCGCGGAACCGTGGACCGAGGACATGCGCCGCGAGGTCGAGGAGCGCCTCGACATGCACGCCGTCGACATCTACGGCCTGTCGGAGGTGATCGGGCCCGGCGTCGCGCAGGAGTGCGTGGAGACGAAGGACGGGCTGCACGTCTGGGAGGACCACTTCTACCCCGAGATCGTCGACCCGGTCTTCGACGGCGTGCTGCCCGACGGGGAGCGCGGCGAGCTGGTCTTCACGTCGCTGACGAAGGAGGCGCTGCCGATCATCCGCTACCGCACCCGCGACCTGAGCCGGCTGCTGCCGGGCACGGCGCGCACGATGCGGCGGATGGAGAAGGTCACCGGCCGCTCCGACGACATGATGATCCTGCGCGGCGTCAACGTGTTCCCGACCCAGATCGAGGAGCTGATCCTGCGGGTGCCGGGCCTCGCCCCGCACTACGTGTGCGTGATCGACCGGCCGGGCCGCCTCGACGAGCTGACCGTCCGCGTCGAGGCCCGCTCCGGCACCGTCGACGAGGCGCTCGCCGGCCGGCTGAGCGACCTGGTCAAGCACAACGTCGGCGTCACGGTGCGGGTCGAGGTGCTGCCGCGGGGCGCCCTGGAGCGGTCGATCGGCAAGGCGAAACGCATCCTCGACAACCGGCCCCGATAGCGATGGCCACGTCGGTACTGGTGCACAGCCCGCTGCTCGGCCCGGCGTCCTGGGCGCCGGTGGCGGCGGTCCTCGGAGCGGGCACCGTCGTGCCGTCGTTGCTCGGCGTCACGGACGCACCGGGGATCGCGTCGCGGGTCGCCTCCTGCGCCCCCGCGGCGCCGGTCATCCTGGTGGCGCACAGCAACGCCGGCTACTTCGTGCCGGTCATCGTCGAGGCGCTGCGCGGATCCGTCGCGGCGTGCGTCTTCGTCGACGCGGCGCTGCCCGCCCGCACCGGCCCGGCACCCATCGTGGCGCCCGGCGTCATCGACGAGCTGCGGTCCAGGGCGGACGGTGACCGGCTCCCGCCGTGGACGACGTGGTGGCCGGACGCGGACGTCGCGCAGCTCATCCCCGACCCGCGGATCCGGGCGGCGGTCGAGGCCGAGCAGCCGCGGCTGCCGGTGTCGTACTACGAGCAGCTCGTGCCCGTCCCGGCCGGCTGGGACAGCGTGCCGTGCGGCTACCTGCGGTTCTCCGCGCACTACGCGGGCGCGGCGGCGCAGGCACAGGAACGCGGCTGGCTCGTCGAGCATCTCCCCGGCCTGCACCTGCACCAGGTCGTCGACCCGCGGGCGGTGGGCGCGCGGCTCACCGCCATGGGATCTGCGTTGACCGGCGGTAGCTGACCCCGCCGCCGGCCGGTTCCGGCCGCGACCCGGGTCGCCCCGGGTCGCGGCCGTGCTCGCATCGCCTTACGGGAGGGTCCAGTTCTGGTTCGTCTGGCCGTTGCAGGTCCAGATCTGGATCTGGGCGCCGTCGGCGCTGGACTGGCCGGTCACGTCGAGGCACCGGCCGGTGTCCGGGTTGACGAGCCGCTGGCCGTTGCGGGTCCAGCGCTGGTGGCCGTTGCCGTTGCAGTCCCACAGCTGCACCTTCGTGCCGTCCGCGGCGGCACCACCGGCCACGTCGAGGCACTTGCCCAGCGCGCGCAGGGTGCCGTCGGTGCCGACCGTCCAGCGCTGCGCGTTGGTGCCGTTGCAGCCGTACAGCTGGATCTTCGTGCCGTTCGCGGTGCCGGCGGCGGCGACGTCGAGGCACTTGCCGGCCAGGCCGACGACCGGGCCGGTGCCGGCCGGCGGGGTCGTGCCGCCGCCGAAATGGATCTCGCCGCGGTTGAGCACGCGCGGGTCGTAGTAGGTGCGCTTGATGGCGTCGTTGGTGTTCCAGGCCGGGTCGGTGAGCCAGCTGATCCAGACGCTGAAGAACGTCCAGCGCGGCTGCGCGGTGATGGTCTCCGGGGTGGGCACCGTGCCGACCTCCGACAGCCCGATCGGCTTGCCGCCCGCGATGTTCAGCATGGCGTTGTACCAGGCCTGCGTCGGCTGCTTGTTGGACCACGCGTCGAGCGTGGCGAGGTCCACATAGGACGCTCCGGGCCAGTAGTCGGCGACGCGGCTCTCGCCGCCCGCGATGTCCTTGAGGTTCCACACCCAGACGAGGTTGTCCAGCCCCTTGGTGCCGGACAGGTAGTCGTGGGTGATCTGGTACAGCTTGCGGCTGCCGTTCGCCCCCGGCCGCCCGCCCCACCAGGACCAGCCCTCGTTCATCTCGTGCTGCGGCCGGAACAGCACCGGAATGCCGTTGTTCTTCAGGTCCTGCAGGTACGGCACGGCCTCGTCGAGCCGGCGCTTGAACGCGGTGTTGAGCGCCGTGCCGTTGGTGACGAGCTCGTTCCACTGCGCGTCGCTCAGCTTGCTCATGATGGCGCCGGTGCCGTAGTCCCAGTGGCAGGACAGCGCGACGGTCGGCGGGCACATGTGCCACACCAGCGCGGGGATGGACCCGGCCGCCCACACCGCCTTCGCCTGGGCGATGACGGCCGGCCGGGCGTTGATGTCGTTCTGCTCGAAGGCGAAGTCGCCGGCCCACGAGCCCGGGTACTCGCCGGTGATGTCACGGACCTTCTGCTGCCACGTGTTCGGCGCCGAGCTGGGCCCGTCCTGCTGGCCGGACAGGATGTTGCGCCCGGTGATGCTCTGCAGGTAGTTGACGACGTCGGCGACGGTGGCGGTCCCACTGGGCGTCGGCGCCGCCGAGGCCGGCCCCGGCGCGGCGACGGCGGCACCGGCCCAGACGACGGCCGACACCGCGAGGGCGGCGCCGAGCTTTCGGACAGGGAGCATGAGGAAGTTCCTTCCGCTGGCGGTCGGTTGCGAACTGAACCGAGTAAGTCAGCTAAAAAGGGTTAAGTCAACACAATCAATGCCAGCGCCCACCGGCGTCTACAGTGGCTCGTGATCGAGCACCGGATCTTCGGCGTCACCCGTACCCTGCGTCCTGCCGCGCCCGGCGACATCCAGCGGATGCTGGCCGTGGCCGAGCCGGCCGACGACCCCTCGTACACCTGGCGCGACGAGGGACGCGGGGTGGCGGTGGTCGTGTCGGTCGTCGACGCGAACCACTGCCAGGTCGCGCTGCTGGACGGCGGGCGCTGGCACGACCTCGTCGACTCCGACGAGCCCGGCTGGTCGTGGGTGTCGCTGACCGGCCGGCCGGGGGTCGTGCCGCGGGCGTCGATCCTGCCGTGCCGGCACGCGATCGACGCCCTGGAGGCGGTGACGTCCGGTGCCGGGTTCGACCACCTGCGGGCCACCCGCCGCTGGCGTCCCGCGCCGGCCTGGGTCGGCCACCGGCGCGGGTACCTGCTCCGGGACCTCGCGGAGGTGCTCTGGGACGAGTCCGGGGAGCTGTGGCTGCGCATCGCCGCCGAGGGGGCGGCGGCGGACACGGGCCCGGTCGGTGTGCGGCACCTGGCGCGGGTGCTGGGGGTGCTCGGGGTGCACGAGCGGGCCGCCGACGGTGGTGCGGGTGCCGTCCTGGACGGGTTCCCGCCGGACTGGCTGGACGCCGCGGCGCGGGGCGCGGACTACCTCGGTCTCGCCGAGCTGTCGACGCTGCTGCGCGACACGACAGCCGGCTCCGACTCCGGCCCCGGCTTTGACGCGGCCGAGGACGCGGATGCGATCCGGGCGGCGGTCCAGCGCAAACTCGACACCGTGCCGGAGGAGTTCGGGGTGGCCGACGTGCCGGGGCGGGCCGACACCCGCTTCCTGCGCCCGTCCGGCCGCGCCCGGTGACCGTCAGCCGGCGATGACGCGCCCGTCCGGCCGCGCCCGGTGACCGTCAGCCGGCGATGACGCGCGCCCGTCCGGCCGCGCCCGGTGACCGTCAGCCGGCGACGACGCGCAGGAACGCCTCGGCGAGGACGGCGTGACCGGGGAGGTCCGGGTGGACGCGGTCGTCGGCCCACAGCGACGGCGGGGAGACGGCCAGGACGGCGTCGAACGCCTCCTGCGTCGCCACGAACGGTGCGCCGAACTCCTCGGCCAGTCCGGCCATCGCGGCGGCGTGGTGGTCGCTCTGCGCGCGCTGCGGCTCGGTGCGGTCGGGTTCGATGAGGTACGGCCCGGCGAGCAGCAACCGGCAGCCGGTGGCGTCGACCGCGCGGCGCAGCAGGGTGCGCAGGGTCTCCCGGTACTCCTCCAGCGGCACGGCGTGCTCGGGCTGCCCGGTGAAGGCCCGCCACACGTCGTTGATGCCGATCATCACGACCAGCCAGTCGGGCCGCTCGCCGACCGCGTCGCGTTCCCAGCGCGCGGCCAGGTCACGGACCGTGTTGCCGCTGACGCCGCGGTTGACCCAGGTCAGCGGCACGTCGGGGTGCCTGGCGGTGACGAGGGCCCGGACCAGGTTCATGTAGCCGTCGCCGTACGGCGCCCGCACGTCCCGCCGCCCGCAGTCGGTGATGCTGTCGCCGATGAACACGATCCGCTGCCCGGCCTCGAACCTCATCGCGCCATGATCTCACCGCGGGAGGTCGCGTCTTCTCCACGGTGGTCCTGTCCGTCCACCCGCGTCAGCGCGGCTCACCGGAGTACAAGCCGGGCGCCTCCACCGGCGGTGAAGGCTGAGCGCGCGGGAGCGTGGAGAGTCCGTGCATGGCGAGGGTGACGACGGCGTCGACGACGCCGGGGCCGGCGGTGGGGCGCAGGTCCGGGCGGTACCACTCGGTGATGGAGTTGACCATGCCGAACAGCAGGCGGGTGGCGAGCCGGGGGTCGACGTCGGGGCGGATGTCGCCGGCGTCGGCGGCGGCCCGGACGATGTCGGCGACGCAGGCGTCCAGCTCGCGGCGGCGGCGCAGCGCCTCGCGCTCGACGGTGGTGTTGCCGCGCACGCGCAGCAGCAGCGTCACGAAGGGCAGCTCCGCGAGGAGGACCTCGGCGGTGCGGCGCACGACGTGCTCGAGGCGCCGCGCGGGCGGCCCCGAGATCGCCGCGGGCTCGGCCAGCACCGCCGCCAGCGCGTCGAGGGCGTGGGCGACGCCGAGGCCGAGCAGCTCCTCCTTGCCGCTGAAGTGGTGGTAGAACGACGACTTGTTCAGGCCGGTCGCGCGGGCGAGGTCCTCCATCGAGGTGGCCTCGTAGCCGCGCTCGTTGAAGACCGCGACGACCTTGTGGAGCAGCTCGTCGCGACTGTACCGGGGTGGCCGGCCGCGGCCCTTCATTCCACCTTGGCCACGAGGGTCAGCACGTCATACCGGGCCACCGACTCGCCGTCCTGGCGGGTGACGTCGGCGTCCCAGCGGACTTCGCCGTAGTTGGTGGACTCGCGCGGGGTGATCTGCTTGCAGGTCAGCGTCACGGTGAGCTCGTCGCCGAACTTGACCGGGGTGAGGAAGCGCAGCGAGTCGACGCCGAAGTTGGCGAGGACCGGGCCCGGGTCGGGGTCGACGAAGAGCCCGGCGGCGAGGCTGACGACCAGGTATCCGTGGGCGACGCGCTCGCCGAAGAGCGGGTTCGCGGCGGCGGCCTCGGCGTCCATGTGGGCGTAGAACGTGTCGCCGGTGAACTCGGCGAAGTGCTCCACGTCCTCCTGGGTGACCCGCCGCGGGCCGGCGACGATCGTGTCGCCGGGGCGCAGCTCCTCGAGGTGCTTGCGGAAGGGGTGGACGTCACCGGTGCGCCGGGAGGCGCCGGTCACCCAGCGGCCGGTGATCGCGGCGAGGGTGTCGGGGTCGGCCTGGACGGCGGTGCGCTGCATGTGGTGCAGGACGCCGCGGATGCCGCCCATCTCCTCGCCGCCGCCGGCGCGGCCGGGGCCGCCGTGCACGAGCATCGGCAGGGGCGAGCCGTGACCGGTGGACTCCTTGGCGTCGCGGTCGTTGAGGATCAGCAGCCGGCCGTGCCACGGGGCGACGCCGAGGACCACGTCGCGGGCGAACCCGGCGTCGGCGGTGACGATCGAGCCGGCGAGGCTGCCCTGGCCGCGGGCGGCGTAGTCGACGAGCTGGTCGGCGGTGTCGTAGGGCATGACGGTGGCGACGGGGCCGAACGCCTCGATCTCGTGCGGCTCGGCCCGGTCCGGGTCGCCGACGAGGAGGATCGGGGAGAGGAACGCGCCACGGGCCGGGTCGGCGTCGACGACGTCGACCTTGTCCAGGTCGCCGTAGACCACGCGGCCCGCGCCGGTGAGGGCGCTGACGCTGCGGCGGACCTCGTCGCGCTGGTCGAGGCTGGCGAGGGCGCCCATGCGGACGGACTCGTCCGCGGGGTTGCCGATGACGGTGCGCGCGAGGCGGCCGGACGCGGCCTCGACGACGGCGTCGACGAGGTGGGCGGGCACGAACGCGCGGCGGATGGCGGTGCACTTCTGCCCGGCCTTCACCGTCATCTCGGTGACGAGACCCTTGACGAACAGGTCGAACTCGGCGGTGCCGGGGACGGCGTCGGGGCCGAGCGCCGACAGGTTGAGCGAGTCCGCCTCGGCGTTGAACCGCACGGAGTTGCGCACCAGCGCCGGGTGCGTGCGCAGCAGCTGCGCGGTGGACGCCGACCCGGTGAAGGAGACGAGGTCCTGGCCGGTGAGGTGCTCGAACGTGTCGCCGAGGCTGCCGGAGACGAACTGCAGGGTCCCGGCGGGCAGGATCCCGGACTCGACGATGACCTCGATGAGCTCGGCGGTGAGGAACGCGGTCGGGGTGGCCGGCTTGACGATGGTCGGCACGCCGGCGAGGAACGCCGGGGCGAACTTCTCCAGCGGCCCCCAGACCGGGAAGTTGAACGCGTTGATCTGCACGGCGACACCGCGCAGCGGGGTGCAGACGTGCTGGGCGAGGAACGTGCCGCCGCGGCCGAGCGGCTCGACGGCGCCGTCGACATACACCGTGTCGTTGGGCAGCTCGCGCTTGGCCTTGCTGGCGTAGGAGAGCAGGACGCCCATGCCGCCGTCGACGTCGAACTTGGAGTCGCCGAGCGTCGCGCCGGTCCGCGCGGACACCGCGTAGAGCCGCTCGCGCTGCTCGCGCAGGTGCAGGCCGAGCGCCTTGAGCAGCGCGGCCCGCTGGTGGAAGGTGAGCTCGCGCAGCGCCGGGCCGCCCGTGCGGCGGCCGTAGTCCAGCGCGGCGGCGAAGTCGACGCCGGCGGACGACACCCGCGCGACCTCCTCGCCGGTGACCGCGTCGTGGACGGGCCTGCCGTCGTCGCCGCCGGTGTGCCAGGTGCCGAGGACATGGTTCCGGAGCAGGGGAGTGGTCATTGCGGCTCTCCAACCAACCGAGAACTAAACGAACGTTTGGTGGAATAATAGACCGTCCGCCGGGCTGTGCGAGGATGCGGGGCATCACCGGACCCGTCATCGCAGGATTTCATCCCGACCCGAGCATCTGCCGGGCCGGCGACGACTACTACCTGGCCTGCTCCAGCTTCGAATACTTTCCCGGCGTGCCGATCCTGCACAGCCGGGACCTGGTGCACTGGACGCAGATCGGCAACGCCCTGGACCAGGTGCCGTTGCGCCCGGACACCCCCTCGTCCGGCGGCATCTACGCGCCGACGCTGCGCCACCACGACGGCCGGTTCTGGCTGATCGTCACCAACGTCAGCGGCGGCGGCAACCAGCTCTACACCACCACCGACCCGGCCGGCCCATGGTCGGGTCCCGTGCCGCTGCCGGACGTCACCGGCATCGACCCGGACCTCGCCTGGGACACCGACGGCACCTGCTACTGCACGGTCGCCGGTGTCTCGCAGGTGCCGATCGACCCGGTGACCGGGTCGGTGCTCGGCCCGGCGCGGCGGATCTGGTCCGGGACGCCCGGGGCGAAGGCACCGGAGGCGCCGCACCTCTACCGGATCGGCGACTGGTGGTATCTGCTGCTGGCGGAGGGCGGCACGGAGCGCGGCCACGCCGTGTCGGTCGCCCGGGGCCCGTCACCGTCCGGCCCGTTCACGCCGTGCCCGGCCAACCCCGTCCTCACCCACCGGGGCACCGACCACCCGGTCCAGAACACCGGCCACGCCGACCTGGTGCAGGCACCGGACGGCGCGTGGTGGATGGTGCTGCTCGGTGTCCGTCCCGGCGGCGGCACCCCCGGCTGGCACGTCCTGGGCCGGGAGACGTTCCTCGCGCCGGTCAGCTGGGTCGACGGCTGGCCGGTCGTCGGCCCGCTGTCCCCCGGGCCGTCCCCGGCCGCCGAACCGCCGGTGCGGGACGACTTCGACGGCCCCCTGCACCCGCGATGGGTGTCGCTGCGCCGGCCGCCGGCCGTCACGACGGACCGGCCCGGCTGGCTGACCCTGCACGCGGCGGGCGGCTCGCTCGACGACCCGGACGTCACGCTGGTCGCCCGGCGCCAGCAGCACCGGTCGTGCCGGGTCAGGACGCTGATCGACCCGGGGACGGGCCGCGGCGGCCTGGTGGTCCGGCTGGACGAGGACCACCACTACGAGATCGAGGTCGCCGCCGGCACGGTCACCGTGCTGGCCCGGATCGGCCCGCTGCGCGGCGTGGTCGCGTCGTCCGCGGTGCCGGCCGGGCCGGTCGTCCTCGGGGTCGACATCACGCCCGCGCAGCCGTCCGACGACCCCCGCCGCGGACCCGACGTGCTGGAGTTCGGCGTCGTGGCCCCGGACGGGACGTTCACGCCCGGGGCCACGCTCGACGGCCGCTACCTGTCCACGGAGGTCGCCGGCGGCTTCACCGGCCGGGTCATCGGCATGTACGCCGTCTCCGGCACCGTCCGGTTCGACTGGTTCGACTACTCCTGACGGGTCAGCAGGCCAGGGTGCCGGCGCGCAGCGCGTGGCCGCTGTCGTTGCTGTCGTCGGCCCACAGCACCTGCCGGGTGCCGCCCGCGCAGGACGGGCTGAGCGCGAAGCCCTCGTTGTTGTAGTTGGCCATGCCCGACGGGCGGTTGTAGGTGGCGGCCGGGGTGAAGCGGCCCTGCGCGCCGATCGTCAGGGTGGTGGCGCGGCCCGAGCACGTGTCGTCGCAGGAGGCCCACAGGCGCCCCGCCGCCGGCTCCCACTCCAGGTCCATGACGGCGGCGAGCCCGCTCGGGAACGACGCGACGCGGGTGTAGCCGCCGCCGGTCAGGGTCAGCGCGTACGCGTAGACCGTCCCGGTCGCCTCCGCGCCGACGAAGTACAGGCCGGTGCCGTGCCCCGCGTAGGACGACGGGGTGTACGCCGAGCCGGTGCGCTCGTCGCGGAAACCGGCCGCGACCAGGGCGGTGTCCGGCACCCACGCGATCGCCTCCAGCCCGCTGTTCGCGGCCGTGCCGGGCAGGTCGGCGGTCAGGTTCCACTCGGCGGCGGCGTTCACCGTGCCGCCGGACGGGTTGTAGCGCAGCACCTTCTGCAGGCTGGTGCCGCTCTTGGCGTTGTCCCGCTCGGTCACCACCATGATGCCGTCGGGCGTGGCCACGACCCCCTCGGCGTCCGGGTCGCCGCCGCCGTTGGCGTACCGCAGCGTGTACGTGTTCGCCTTCTGCCACACCGAGCCGCTCGGGGTCAGCCGGTACAGGGTGCCGGCGCCGTTGCGCACGGCCCAGACGACCGACGCGGACTCGTACGACAGGCCGCTGAGGTTCTCGCCGAAGGCGTTGCTCGCGTCGGCGACGGCGACCGCCGAGCCGCCCGGCCACGCGACCGGCGCCGGCGGCGGGCACGCGTTCGGGGCGCCCTTCGTCGCGGCGCTCGTGCCGACGAACGCCCCGGTCCCGTTCGGGCAGCGGCCGTACGTCGTGCCCGCGTGGCTGGACCAGGAGTAGGAGTCGGCGAGGGTGCCGTCGGGTCGGTACAGCCGGACGCTGTCGGCGCTGCCGAGGCCGTACGCGCTCTCCACGTCGAGGGCCAGGAACGCGCCCGGCGCCAGGCTCACCCCGCCGCCGACGGTGTACGCGTGCGTGTCGTCGTCGTCCTTGACGACCCAGCCCGCGAGGCTCACGGTGCCGCTGCCGGTGTTGGTCAGCTCGACCCAGTCCCCGGGGCTGCCCCCACTGGACTCCACCTCGTTGATCCGCACCCCGCTCTCCGCCGCGTGCGCCGCCGGAGCGACAAGGACCGTGCCGATCGTGAGTACCGCGACAACCAACGGGCGAAGGCGCACCGAACACTCCAGACATGGATGAACATCGACGCCAGTGCTCTTCCCGACGGTGACGTCGAGCGGCTGAACGCCCGGCCAACACCGGCCGTCACGCGGCAGGGGTCGAAGTGCCCTTCGCCGGGAGGTCGCGCAGCGTGCGGGCCTCGGTGGCGAGCAGGGGCAGGGGCGTGACGGCGTACAGGGCGGCGAGCGCCCACATCGCGGGCCGGACCCCGAACGCGGAGGCCAGGACGCCGGCGGTCGCCGCGCCGAACGGGACGGTGCCGAACACGAAGATCCGCGATGCCGCGGTGACCCGGCCGAGCAGGTGCGCGGGGACGAAGTTGCCGCGGAACGTCATGGTCATCACGTTCGACATCGTGGCGCCGGCCAGCGCGACGAAGGAGCCCGCCGCGAACAGTGCCAGGCGCGGGCCGTGGCCGCCGAGCGGCAGCAGCAGCACGAACGGGGCGGCCGCCAGGTTCGCCACCAGGTAGGTGCGGGCGCTGCCGAAGCGCCGGGACGCCCGCGTGGCGAGCGCGGCGCCGAGGACGGCGCCGAGGCTGCCCACGCCGATCACCAGGCCCGCGGTCCCCGGCGCGGTGCCTTCCGCGCGCACCAGGAAGACGACGCGCAGCGCCGTGATGCCCAGCATCGCGAAGTTGGTCACCGCCACCACCACCAGCATGGCCTGCAGCAGACGGCCGCGCATGATGAACGCGATGCCCTCGGCGATCTGGCGTGGCATGCCCGGGCGGCCGGCCGCGGCGGGGCGCGGCTCCGGCGCGGTCCGGAGGCCGAGCAGGCAGGCCGCCGACACCAGGAACGTCACGGCGTCGATGAGGACGCCGCTGACCGGGCCGGCCGTCTGGGCCAGCAGCCCGCCGAGGCCCGGTCCGGCGACCAGGGCGATCGACGCGCTGGTCTGCAGCTTGGCGTTGCCCTCCATGAGGTCTTCCGCGCCGACGAGGTGGGGCAGGAACGCGTTGAACGCCACGTTGGCGAAGACGCCGGCGGCCCCGGCCAGCAGCGCGGCCGCCACCAGCATGGTCATGCTCAGCACGTGGGTCCAGGCCGCGACCGGGACGGCGAGGAGCACCGCCGCGGAGACGAGGTCGGCGATCAGCAGCGTGCGCCGGCGCGGCCACCGGTCGACCCAGACCCCGGCCGGCAGCCCGATCAGCGGCCACGGCACCCAGGTGGCGGCGGTGAGCAGGGCCACCATGGCCGGGCCGGCGTTCAGGGTCGTGACGGCCACCAGCGGCAGCGCCACCGTCGTCATCGCGGAGCCGACCGCGCTGGTGGACTGCCCGGTCCACAGCAGGGCGAAGTTCCGGGTCCGCAGCAGCCCGCCCACCGGCCTGCGCCGTGGTGCGGCCACCGCGTCCCCGTCGATCACCCGGGCAGGATCACACGACCGGCCCGGCACGTCGACCGCTTTAGCGCGTCACCAGTGCTCGAGGTGCAGGACGGTGTCGAGGGGGTCGCGCGGGGCCGGTCGGAACGTCTCGCCGGTGTAGTAGGCGGTCGGGATGAGGACGCCCTGGCGGATGTCGCCGGGGATGCCGAGGAGGTCGGCCACCTCCTGCTCGTGGTCCAGGTGCAGGGTCGTCCACGCGGTGCCCAGGCCGCGGGCCCGGGCGGCGAGCATGTAGCTCCACGCGGCGGGCAGCAGGGAGCCCCACACGTCGGCCTGGTTGCCGGTGGACAGCCGGGCGACGCGGCGGCAGGCGAGGACCAGCACGGGCACCTCACCCATGTGCTCGCCGAGCCAGGCGGCGCTCTCGCCGACCCGCACCTGGGTGGCCTGGCGGGCGGGGTCGCCGGCGTACGCGTCCGCGCGCGTGCCGCCGGCGGAGGCGTACGAGCGGAACGCCCGGCGGTAGATCTCGCCGATCGCCGCGCGCTGCTCCGCGGCGGTCACGACGATCCAGTGCCAGCTCTGCGCGTTGGAGCCGGACGGCGCCTGCAGGGCGATCTCCAGGCACTCGCGGATGAGCGGGACCGGCACCGGCCGGGTGAGGTCCAGGCGCTTGCGCACCGACCGGGTCGTGGTCAGCAGCTCATCGGGGGTCAGCGGCAGCGTCGGCATGGCACACACCTACCCAGCTACGGGCGGGGGATGCCGGCGCGGTACTGCGGCGGCCACTCGAGGGCGGCGCCGAGCTCACGGGCGGCGCGCTGCGGCCAGGACGGCTCGCGGAGCAGGGCGCGGCCCAGGAGGACGACGTCGGCGGACTCCTCGGCCAGGATCTTCTCGGCCTGGCCCGGCTCGGTGATGAGCCCGACGGCGCCGACGGGCAGGCCGCTGCGGGAGCGCACCGCCCGGGCGAACGGCACCTGGTAGCCGGGGCCGAGGATGATCTGCTGGCCGGCGTCGTTGCCGCCGCTGGACACGTCGACCAGGTCGACGCCGCGACCGGCCAGCACCGTGGCCACCTCGGCGACCTCGTCGACGGTGAGGCCGCCCTCGACCCAGTCGGTGGCGCTGACCCGCACGACCAGCGGCAGCCGGTCCGGCATCGCGGCGCGGACGGTGTCGACGACCTCCAGCAGGAGGCGGGACCGGCCGGCGAGGTCGCCACCGTACGCGTCGGTGCGCAGGTTGGACAGCGGCGACAGGAACTCGTGGATGAGGTAGCCGTGCGCGGCGTGGATCTCGATGACCTCGAAGCCGGCGTCGACGGCCCGGCGGGCGGCCGCGTCCCAGTCGCGCAGCAGCGCCTGGATCTCCTCGACGGTCAGCGAGACCGGCGTGGCGTAGCCGTCGAACGCCACCGCAGACGGCGCGACGGTCGGCCAGCCGCCGTCGGTGTGCGGCACGCTGCCGCGGCCCCGCCACGGTGCGTACGTCGACGCCTTCCGGCCGGCGTGCGCCAGCTGGATGCCGGGCACGGAACCCTGGCCGCGGATGAACGCGGTGATCCGCGTGTAGTCGGCGGCGTGCGCGTCGCTCCACATCCCGGCGTCCTGCGGGGAGATCCGGCCGTCGGGGCGCACGGCGGTCGCCTCCGCGATGACCGCGCCGGCGCCGCCGCGGGCCATGCCGCCGAGGTGCACGAGGTGCCAGTCGGTCGGGTGCCCGTCGACGGACGAGTACTGGCACATCGGGGCGGCCCAGACGCGGTTGGGGAACGTCACGCCACGCAGCGTCAGCGGAGCGAAGAGTCGGCTCATGATGACCGGTAACACCCCGCCGGATGGCGGATCTTCCTGACTATGACGTAGGCAACACGGCCGCCCGGCGCGGTCCGGTCACGCGCTGTGCCGCCCGGCGCCCTCCGGTCGGCGGCGCAGGTGGCGTACCGACGGCGGCGCCAGCGCCACGAGGGCGGCGGCGGCCATGACGGCGGCGGTGACCAGGAGCCAGGTGTGCTCGCCGACACCCGCGGCGACCGGCCCCGTGAGCGCCAGGCCGAGCGGGCGCATGACGAACGAGCCGACCTGGTCGAACGCGAACACCCGGGCGAGCTTGTCGGGGGCGACGTTCTGCTGGATCGCCAGGTCCCAGTTGACGCTGAAGATCTCCAGGCCCAGCCCGTGCAGGAACGCGCCCGCCATCACGGCCGTCAGCGGGACCGGCAGCGCCATGGCGAGGGGGAAGCACGCGGTCAGGCCGAGGAACGCGGTGCCGGACAGCAGCAGCCGGCTCGGGCGGTAGCGCAGGGTGACGACCCCACCGGCCATAAAGCCGGCCATGAGCGCCGCCAGGGCCCAGCCCCACGCCGCGTCGCCGAAGCGCCGGGTCACCAGGATCGGGCCGAGGACGCCCTGGGCGCCGCCGTACATCAGGTGGTAGATCAGCGCCTGGACGAGCAGCGTCCACAGCCACGTGTGGCGGAACACCTCGCGGGCGCCGGCGCGCAGGTCCTCCAGCATCGAGCGGGCCGCGGGGACCGCGACCGGGGCGACCCGCATGACGGTGAAGCAGACCGCCGCCGCGGCGAACGTCGCGGCGTCCACGGCGATCGCCCAGCCGGGCCCGAACAGCCCGACGAGCAGGCCGGCGACGCTGAACCCGAGCACCATCGCCGTGTTCTGCGACAGCCGCAGCACGGAGATCGCGGTCGGCAGCGCGGCCTCAGGCACCGTCTGCGGCAGCACGGCGCGGGAGCTCGGGCCGGCGACGGCGGCGAGCCCGCCGTTGACGGCGCTCATGACGGCCAGCATCGCCACGGTCGCCGACCCGGTCGCCAGGCTCACCGCCACGACGGCCTGCGACAGGCAGGCGAGGGCCGCGGCGCCGCGCATCAGCAGCCGGCGGGAGAACCGGTCGCCGAGCACGCCGGCGAACAGCGTGGTGACCACGTCGACGAGCGCATACGCCGCGACGACGAGGCCCAGCTCGGTCGCCGAGCCGCCGAGGTGCAGCACCGCGAGGGCCATCGCCACGGGCGTGATCGCGGATCCGAGGCCGATCAGTGTCCGCCCCGCGAGCAGCCAGCGGAACGGTCCGGACCGCCACGGCGAGGTCGTCGCGGGCGGCCGGTCCAGAACAGTGGTCATGCCCTCGAAAGTATTTCGCCAGCGAACTTTTTGTCAACGAACTGTTCGCCACCGAAAGACTGTTACGATCCGGTCATGGGCCAGGACTTCGCCGACCGCCACGTCGCCCGCTGGCGGGACCACTGGATCGACGTGCCGTTCGACGACGCGATCGAGACCGCCACGGTCCGGCTCTCGCGGATCGCCCGGCACTTCCGCGACAGCATGCAGGCCGCGGCGACCGAGGTGGCGCTGCAGCCGTTCGAGTACGAGACGCTGCACCAGCTGATGATCCGCGACACGCCCGGCACCGCCTCGCCGCGCGCGCTCGCCGAGGACCTGGGCGTCTCCCCGGCGGGGATGACCGGACGGCTCGACACCCTGGAGAAGGCCGGCTACGTCAAGCGCACCCCGAGCCCCACCGACCGCCGCAGCGTCACCATCGAGGCCACCACCGCCGGGGTCGCCGTGTGGCGGCGCGCCATGATGCTGCGCGGCCGCGCCGAGGAGGAGCTGTTCGGTGTCCTGTCCGAGCGGGAGCTGGCCACCCTCAACCGGCTGCTGAAGAAGCTCACCACGGTCGTCGAGGCTTGACCTTGACACTGTGACAACCTCTTCACTGTCGCCATGACCACGACACGAGCGATGCAGGCCCTGGAGCACGGCAAGGCGTCGGTGCGGCTGCAGGCGGCGCTGGCCGTCGGCACGCACCCCGACCCGGCGCTGATCGGCACGCTCGTCGAGCGCTGCGCGGTCGAGCCCGACTTCTACGTGCGCGACATGCTCACCTGGGCGCTCACCCGCCAGCCGTCGGCGATGACGCTGCCGCGACTCGTCGAGGAGCTCGGCTCGGCCGTCCCGCAGGCCCGCAGCCAGGCGCTGCACACCCTGTCGAAGATCGGGGACAAGCGGGCGTGGCCGGCGATCACCCGGGCGCTGCTGACCGACCCCGCCGACGAGGTGGCGCGGACCGCGTGGCGGGCCGCGGTCGTGCTGGTGCCGTCGGACGGGACGGCCCCGGACGAAACGTCCTCGGGCGGGACGTCCTCGGGCGGGACGGTCTCGGGCGGGACGGCCGGAGGCGAAGCGGCCGGGCTCGCCGCGGTGCTGGTGACCCAGCTCGGTCGCGGCGGGCGGGAGACGCAGCTGAGCCTCAGCCGGGCGCTGATCGCGCTGGGCGAGGTGATCAGGCCCGCGCTGAGCGCCGCAGCGGCCAGCCCCGACCCGCGCGTACGGCAGCACGCCGCCGCGACGGAGAGGCTCCTGCGCGACCCGGATGCCGGATTCGAGCTCGCGATCGAGGAGGCGAAGCGCATCGTTGCACTGGGCCCCGACGGTCCCGTCGGCGCCGACGCCCAGCCCGGCGCTCAGCCGGATGCTCAGCCGGATGCTCAGCCTGACGCTCAGGAGGATGACACGCAGTGTTGATCGGTGACGTCGCGCGGCGGTCCGGGGTCAGCGCCCGCATGCTCCGGCACTACGACACGCTGGGCCTGGTCCGGCCGACGGGCAGGACCGGGTCCGGCTACCGCGAGTACTCGGGGGAGGACATCCGGCGGATCTTCCACATCGAGATGCTGCGGTCGCTCGGACTGTCGCTGCGGGAGGTCGGGCGCGCCCTGGACGACCCGGGCTTCACGCCGGCGGCACTCGTCGGCGACCTCATCGACCGTACCCGCGACCGCATCGCGGCGGAGCAGGAGCTGCTCACCCGGCTGAGCCGGATCGGGGCCGCGGAGCCGGAGGACTGGCAGGACGTCCTGCAGGTCGTCGCGCTGCTGCAGGGGCTCGGCTCGCAGAGCCCCGACCGGCGGCTGCGGGCGGCGCTGACCCCGCCCGACGACGGTCCGGTGCCGGTGGAGGCCCTGGTCGAGGCGGCGCTGCACGAGACCGACCCGAACGTCGCCGGGGCGCTGCGGTGGGCGCTGGCGCAGTCCGGTGACCGCGGCCTGTCGCTGCTGGCCGACGCCGTCACCGACGCGGACGCCGACGTGCGGCGGCGCGCGGTGGAGGCGATCGCCGCGTTCCGCGACGACGACGCGGGTGCTGCGCTGCTGCGGCACGCCCTGACGAACGCCGACGTCGCGGTCCGCAGGCGCGCGGCGATGACCCTCGGTGCGCGAGGGGGCATTGCGGCCGTCCCGACCCTGATCGACATGGTCGTCGAAGGGGTGAACGACACCGACGCGGCCGACGCGCTGGGCGCCCTGGCGGCGGATCCCGCGCTGGTGGAGGAGATCGCGTCGGGGCTGGTCGGCCGGCTGTCCGGCGGCACCACCGAGCCGGCCGCGCGGCGGCGGCTGACCCAGGCCCTCGCCGACGTTCCGGGCGCCACGACGACCCGGGCCCTCACGGACCTGACCACCGATCCGGACCGCGCGGTCGCGCTCACCGCGACGTACCTGCTGACCCTGCGCACACCGCCCGCGTCGGACGGCTAGTCCACGAGCGCCGCGGTGAGCACTGCGTCGAGCGGGACCGCCTCGACGAGCAGCCGCGCGTAGCGGAGCTTCCGCCGCAGCTGCGCCCCGACCGGCCGGTCCCGCCACGCCGACCGCCCGGATCAGCTCGTCCTCGAGGTCGGCGACGCAGACGAATTTCGCGGTACGGGGGTCAGGGCCAGCCGGGCAGGCTCGGGAGCTGCAGCTCGGCGATCTGCGTGGCCTTCGACTCGTCGGCCGGGTCGATCGTGTCGCGCAGGATCGAGACCTCGACCATCCCGCCCGTGTCGGCCCGGTCCCACGCGACCAGCAGCGACGCGCTCTTCAACGGGACGTTGACGACCGGCACGGGGTCGGCGACCCAGAGGGCGGGCCGGCCGAGCACGGTGCGTGGCTGCGCCTCCTTGAACAGCCGCTGGTAGTCGGCGATGCGGGTGCCGTCGCGGGACACGTTGAGCCGCAGCGCGCTGTGCGGCAGCGACACGGTGCACTGGTGCCAGGTGCCGCCCGGGTCGTACGACGTGCCGGCGCCCTTGTTCGTCGGCGGCTGCTCGACGATCGCCAGGATCTCCGGCTTGCTGATCAGCGGGCACAGCTCCTGCTGCGCCTTGCGGTGCCCGGGGTCCGTCGACTCGGGGACCGCGGCGGTGTTGGCGTCGGCGCCGCTCGTGGCCGTCGGGTCCCAGCGGCCGGCGAGGACCCCGCCGAGATACACGGCGATCACCGTGGTGATGACGGCCGGGAGGATCCAGCCGAGGAGGGGGCGGCGGCGCATGGCCGGAGAGCTTACGGCACGTCGTTGAGCCAATCGATGTCCTCGTCGGCGTCGAGGGCAGCGGCCCGCACGTCGATCTCCCAGCCGTGCGCCTCCGCGATGCGCCGCGCGTCCCGGGCCCGGTCCAGGAACACCGAACCGTCCGGGTCCAGGTGCAGCAGGACGGTGCGGTCGTCCCAGTCGTTCGTCACCGTCACCAGGCCACGGTCGCCGCCGGTCATGGCGTCGGCGAGGCCGCGCAGCACGGCGCACGCCCACACGAGCGTCGGGAGCCGGAAGTCGACCCTGGACGCGAACTCGACGACCAGGGCGCCGGTGCTCTCGTCGTACCGGAGCAGCAGCTCGTCCTCGGCGAGGTCGCGCAGGACGCCGGCGTGGTCGCCGGACAGCCACCCGTCGCACTCCCGCACGGCGGCGGGCAGCTCACCGGTCGAGGCGGCGGCGACGCCGGCCCAGTCCTGCCAGCTCGACGCCGGCCTGACCGGCGCCGCCAGCCACGCCCGCAGGCGCGGCGCCTCGATGGTGATCGCCGCGGTGACGCATACAGTCTCGGACACGGCGGCACTATAGACGGGGTTCTCAGCGTTTGGCGTACGGCGACGCCCACGCGAACCGGTCCGCGGCGTCGAGGCGCTGCAGCTGCCCGGCGTCCAGGACCAGCGTGACGCCGTCGAGGGCCGAGTCGAGCTGCCCGACCTTGCTGCCGCCGAGCATCGGGCGGATGCCGTGGCCGCACAGCCAGGCCAGCACGACCTGGCCGCGGGCGGCGCCGGTCTCGGCCGCCACCGCGTCCAGCGCGGCGATCCGGGCGGTGTTGCCCGGGTGGTCGTACACCTCGGGAATCACCTTCTCCGGGTTGTCGTAGGCGCCGGACAGCAGCGGCGTGTAGGCCCACACGTCCATCCCGTGCTCGGCGGCGTAGTCGGCCTGCTCGTCGCTGAGGACGCCGAAGCGGTGCTCGACGCCGGGCGGCAGGGTCCCGGGCCGAGGCCGCAGGTAGGTGGCGTTGAGCTGCAGCGCGTCGAACGGCGCCGCGCCGATCGCCTTCGCGTGCACCCGGCCGCGTTCGACCAGCCACGACGGGTGGTTGGACACGCCGAACCGGTCCGCGGCCAGCCCGGCCAGCGCCTCGACGGTGTCCTCGATGCGGACCGATCGGTCCTCCTGGTGCAGCCACAGCAGGTCGACCCGGTCGATCCCGAGCCGGTCGAGGCTGCCGGCGAACGCCGAGCGCACCGCGTCCGGCGACAGCCCGGCCCGCCGGTCCGGCCACGACCCCGGCTCGACCGGCTCCGCGCCGAGCTTCGTCGCGATCCTCACCCGCTCGCGGACGCCCGGGCGCGCGGCCAGCCACCGGCCGATGACCCGCTCGCTGTCGCCGCCGTGCCCGCCGGCGCCGGCCCAGAACGCGTAGCAGTCGGCGGTGTCGATCCACACCCCGCCGCGCTCGACGAACCGGTCCAGCAGCGCGAACGACGTGTCCTCGTCGATGGTGGTGCCGAACATCATCGCCCCGAGCACCAGCGGGGACTGCGTCGCTTGCGTCATGCCCCGACCCTGGCACCTGGAGTGCGCTCCAGGTCAAGCGAGCGCGGCACCCGCCCGCCGTGCGATCATGGCAAATCGTTGATCCACTACGGAGATGGGTGCAGTGGGGTTCTTCGGCGGGTTTCTCTTCGACGGCCAGACCTGGACAGCGGTCGACATCGATGACGTCGTCGCTCCGGGCAGCGGCCCCTGGCTCCACGTCGACATCCATGACAGCGACTTCGCGGCGGTCACCTACCGCCCCGCCGGCCCGGGCACCGGCGTGGCGTTCCTCGGCTTCACGCCCCGCGTGTACTTCGAGAACCTGGCCGCGTCCCCACCCACCGACGTACACCGCGAGGCCGCGGGCCTGGCCGCCTGGTGGGCCGCCCGCCGCACCGCCGTGACCGACGCCGACGTCGCGGCCAAGGCGGCGACCCTGCTGCTGTACCTGGCCAAGGACGACGAGGACGACGAGCCCGCCGACGACTCACCGTTCGTGGAGGACAAGACGGACCGCTTCCTCACCGCCCTGGGCCTGCCGCCGTTCCGGCCCCCGGCCTGACGCGCCCCGCGACGGCGTCAGAAGGCGGCGATCGACGAGGGCGCGCGTTCGCGGCGGGACAGGGCCCGGATCACGTCCACCGGGCCGTGCCGCCAGGCGGCGATGCTGCCCAGCAGGTGGATCGTCGCCGTCGTCGCGGCCTGCGGCATCTCGGGGGTCGGCACGCCGAGGCTGACCGCCAGGTCGTCGGCGTGCACGACCAGCTCCATGACCCGGGTGAGCAGGAAGTCGTCGATCCCCAGTCCGTACTCGCCGAGGTCGACGACGCGCTCCGGGGCCTGGGCCGGCACGGTCGAGCGCAGGTCGGCCAGCGCGGCGTCGACGTCGTCGGCCAGGGCCGCCGGGGTCGTCGCCGAGGCCAGTTCCTCGCTGCGGCGGCGGATCGTGACGTTGTCGGCGTCGTCGATGCCGGACGTCACCCACGCGTTGCCGGTGTAGTGATCCAGCAGCGGGATCGCGGTGCCGCCCGGCGGCGTGCCCAGCCACGTGACGGTCGCGATGACCTGGTTGGCCAGGTGACGGGCGAGGCCGGCGGTGGACAGGTCGGGCAGGGCGCTCGGGGTGGACCAGCGCTCGGCCAGTCTCGGCTCGCGCAGCAGGGTCGACGTGATCGCGGCGGCATCCAGGAACGCAGATCGGATCATCGGTCGTACCCTACCCGGAAGTCGCCGGTAGAGTCGGCCGCCATGACGGGGACCGGCTGGCTGGACGACATTCGCACGTCGTACGACACCGTGGCGGTGAGCTACGGCGCGCTGCTCAAGGACGCGCTGGCCGGACAGCCGGTCGTCACCCATGTGCTCGGCCTGTTCGCCGACCTGGTCGTGAGCGCCGGCGGCGGGCCCGTGCTCGACGCCGGCTGCGGCACGGGCCGCGTCACGGCGCACCTGCGGGACCTCGGGCTCGACGTGTCCGGCGTGGACCTGTCACCCGGCATGATCGCCGTCGCCCGCGAGGACCATCCCGGGATCGGGTTCGAGGTGGGGTCGATGCTCGGCCTCGGCCACGCCGGCGGGTCCCTCGCCGGGGTGCTCGCCTGGTTCTCGACCATCCACCTCCCCGACGACGCGGTCCACCGGGCGCTGCGGGAGTTCCGGCGGGTGCTGCGCCCCGGCGGGGTGCTGCTCGTCGGGTTCCACGCCGGCGACACGACGACGCTGAAGACCGAGGGCTACGGCGGGCACCCGATGAAGGTGTACATCCACCGCCGCACGGTCGAGCGGATGGTCTCGTGGCTCGACGAGGCCGGCTTCCGCACCGAGGTCCGTCTCCTGCACCACGCGAGCGGGGGAGCGACCGGCGGCATGGTGATCGCACATTCCTGACCGCCCCGCGCGCTCCCGTG
Organism: Dactylosporangium sp. NPDC051087; assembly: GCF_055586325.1. Classification (NCBI taxonomy): domain Bacteria; kingdom Bacillati; phylum Actinomycetota; class Actinomycetes; order Micromonosporales; family Micromonosporaceae; genus Dactylosporangium; species Dactylosporangium sp. NPDC051087. The sequence continues at coordinate 55,658 of NZ_JBVJIJ010000003.1, forward strand.
TCACAGGCCGGCGCGCTGTCTCGTCTCGGTGGCGGAGGGGGCCTCCCGCGGCTCCCGGGACGAGGAGGATGACGACATGCGCGTGTTCGTGGCAGGTGGGAGCGGGGTCATGGGGCGCCGGCTGGTGCCGCTGCTGGTGGCCCGCGGGCATCAGGTGACCGCGACGACGACCACCGCGGCGAAGCTGCCGCTGATCGAGGACCTCGGCGCCGAGGGCGTCGTCATGGACGGCCTCGACGGCGCGGCGGTCGGCGAGGCGGTCGCGGCGGCGCGCCCGGACGCGATCGTGCACCAGATGACGGCGCTGTCCGCCGGGCACTCCGGCAAGCCGAACCCGCGCCGCCCGGACCGGTTCTTCGCCGCCACCAACCGGCTGCGCAGCGAGGGCGTCGACCACCTGCTCGCCGCGGCCGAGGCGACCGGCGTGGCGCACCTCGTCGCGCAGGGGCACGCGAGCATGAACGGCGGCCGCAGCGGCGGCTGGGTCAAGACCGAGGACGACCCACTCGAGGTGGTCGAGGGCACCAAGGCGATCACGCACCTCGAGCGGGCGGTCGTCGCGGCCGGCGGCGCGGTCCTGCGGTACGGCGGCTTCTACGGCGAGGGCGCCCACGACGACCAGATCCACCTGATCCGCAAGCGCCTCGTCCCGATCGTGGGCCGCGGCACCGGCCACGTCTCGTGGGTGCACATCGACGACGCCGCCGAGGCCACCGTACTGGCGGTCGAGCAGCGCGCCCACGGCGTGTTCAACATCGTCGACGACGAGCCGGCACCGGTCAGCGTGTGGCTGCCGTACCTCGCCGAATGCGCCGGCGCGAAGCCGCCGCGGCGGATCCCCGTGTGGCTGGCCCGGCTCGTCGCCGGCGAGATGGCCGTCGGCGCGCTCGTCGAGGGCCGCGGCTTCTCCAACGCCAAGGCCAAGCGCGACCTCGGATGGCGGCTGCGGTACCCGTCCTGGCGGCAGGGCTTCAAGGCGGCGCTCGCATGAGCGGCCAGCGGAGCGTCTTGGGCCGCTCATCATGTGGCGGTTCTGGCTCAGGTCGACGCCGGAGCGCAGCGGAGGTGGCGGCGTGAGCGGCCAGCGTTCTGAGGAGTTCGAGGAGCTGCGGCCGCTGCTGTTCGCGATCGCGTACCGCATCCTCGGCAGCGTCGCGGAGGCCGAGGACGCCGTGCAGGAGACGTGGCTGCGGTTCTCCTCGACGCAGACCCGGCCCGCGTCGACGAAGGCGTTCCTGTCGGCGGTCGTCACCCGGATCTCGATCGACGTGCTGCGCTCGGCGCGGGTGCGGCGCGAGGCGTACGTCGGGCAGTGGTTTCCCGAGCCGCTGGTCGCCGACCCGTACGACGACCCGGAACGCTCCGCCGAGCTGGCGGACTCGGTGTCGATGGCGGCGCTGCTCCTGCTGGAACGGCTGACCCCGCTGGAGCGGGCGGTGTTCGTGCTGCGGGAGGTGTTCGGGTTCGGCTTCGCCGAGGTCGCCGCCGCGGTCGGCCGGTCCGAGGCGGCGTGCCGGCAGCTGACGGTCCGGGCCCGCCGGCACATGGACGTGGGCCGCCCGCGCTTCGAGGCCGACCGCCACGAACGCGACGAGCTGGCCGCCCGGTTCTTCGACGCGCTCCGCGACGGTGACGTCGCCGCGCTGCGCGAACTGCTCGCCGCCGACGTGCAGATGGTCGGCGACGGGGGAGGCAAGGCACCCGCCTTCGCCAACGCGGTCTCCGGCGCGGACAACGTGGCGCGGCTGCTCGCGTCGATCTTCCCGCTGGTGTTCCGCACCGACATCACCCTGGAGCGGCACGCCGTGAACGGCCAGCCCGGCGCGGTGCTCCGCGATCGTGCCGGCAACGTCGCAGGCACGATGACGCTGGACGTGCTCGACGGGCGGATCCAGATGATCCGCTCGGTCGCGAACCCGGACAAGCTCGGCCACCTCGGCCCGGTCGCCGACGGCTGGGCGATCGCCCGCGCCGTGCAGCGGGCCCGCCGCCCGCCCGCCTGACCGCTGCCGCTCGGGCCCGCCGTCCGCCTGACCGCTGCCGCGCGGGGTGGCGGCCCGCGGGCACGGTGCGGGTCAGCCCAGGGCGTGCAGGACCATGGCGACGAGGGCGTCGACGTCGTCGTCGGTCATCGGCTCGCCGGTCATGCCGAGCCGGTGCAGCAGCGTGCCGACCACGACGTCGATGAAGAACAGGACCCGCTGCTCCGGCTCGTCCAGCGCGTCCTGCAGCACGATCCGGTACGGGTCCTGCAGCTGCGTGGACAGGATCCGCCGCAGCGCCGGGTCGTTGACGGCGTCGGTGAACACGCCCGCGAACGCCGCGCCGATGCCGGGCTCGCCGATCTTCCCCGCGATCCAGCGGATGGCCGAGGCGAGGATCGCAGGCCGGTCGGCGCCGGTGAGCGGCACGGGGCCGAACGCGTCGACGAGGCAGGCGGTGATCAGGGCGCCCTTGGACGGCCAGCGGCGGTAGACGGTCGTCTTGGCGACGCCCGCGGCGGCGGCGATGCGGTCGACGGTGGCGTGCGCGTAGCCCAGGTCGTGGACCGTGCTCAGGGTCGCCGCGAACACCGTGGCGTCGACGCCGCTGCGGGGGCGGCCTGGCGGTCTGGTGGGCATGGCCAAACCTTACCCAGTTGTGCTACTTCTAGTATCGATACTTCAAGTAGCGTAATTGCGGAGGAGGCGCGTCATGAGAGCACCACTGGGCATCCGGGTGCTGCAGGCCCTGCGGAAGGAGCCCGACTGGCTGGCGATGCCGGCGGCGGACCTGGACGCGTTCCGGGCCGCGGAGAACCGTCGCAGGTCCGCGCCGCTGATCCGGGTCGTCACCGGGTTCCCCGCCCGCGGCGCCGAGATCGGCTGGCAGGAGCTGCGGCTGCCCGACAGGATCGTCCGGATCCGCGTGTACCGGCCGGGCCGCGGCACCCGCGAGGGGCTGCCGCTCGTGCTCCACGTGCACGGCGGCGGCTTCGTCGGCACGGCCGTGCAGAGCGACTGGATCAACAGCTATCTCGCGGCGCAGCTGCCCGCCCTCGTCGTGTCCGTCGAGCACCGGCTCCTCGCCGAAGGGGTCCCGCTGTCGGCGGCCGTCGACGACGGCTGGGACGCGCTGCGGCACGTGCTCGGCCACGCCGGCGAGTGGGGCGTCGACCCGGCCCGGGTGGCCGTCTTCGGGGAGAGCGCGGGGTCCATGGTCGCCGCCATCGCCGCGATCCGGGCCAGGGACACCGGCCTCGACCTGCGCGCGCAGGTCCTCGTCAACCCGTGCGTCGACCTGACCGCGACGGCGTTCGACTACGCGTCGATGAGCGAGCACGCGGACAGCCCGACGCTGACCGTGCCGCAGATGGAGCTGTTCCGCCGGCTCGCCGTCCCGGAAGGCTCGGACGCGCGAGCCGTGTCGCCGCTGTACGCCGACGATCTCGCCGGCCTCGCCCCGGCGCTCGTCGTGGTGCCTACCCTGGATCCGGTGGCCGACCACGGCAGGGCGTACGCCGGCAGACTCCGCGACGCGGGCACTCCGGTCCGGCTCACCGAACACCCCGGAGCGACCCACGCGTTCCTCAGCATGCCGGGCGTCGTCCCACACGCCAAGGCCGCCCGCGCCGAGATCACCGGCTTCCTGCACGGCCGCCTCGCCCCGCTTTCCGAGTAGCGGACCCGGCGCGGTGGCATGATCGGTGCCATGGCCCGGATCCAGGTGGTGCTCGGCGGCGGGGCGGCCCAGGACCCGCCGCCCGCCGCGACCGGCAGGGAGCCGGCGTGACTGTCGAGGTGCCGGCGTGGGCGGCGGAGGTTGCCCAGGCGCTGCCCCGGCCGCTGCTGTTCGCCACCGTCAGCGGCGCGCACCTGTACGGGTTCGCGTCCGTCGACTCCGACCTCGACCTGCGCGCCGCGCACCTGCTGCCCGCCGCGGAGGTCGTCGGGCTGCGCGTCGGGCCGCAGACGCTGCAGCACGCCGGGATCCGCGACGGGGTCGAGCTCGACGTCGTCAGCCACGACCTGCTGAAGTTCGCGAAGATGCTCAACAGCCGCAACGGCTACGTGCTGGAGCAGCTGATGTCACCCCTCGTCGTCGTGACGACCCCGGTGCACGACGAGCTGAAGGCCATCGCGGCGCGGCTGGTCACCCGGCACCACGCGCACCACTACCTCGGGTTCGCCGCCACGCAGGAGCGGCTGCACGCCAGGACCGGCGAGCTCAAGCCCGCGCTGTACACGCTGCGGGTGCTGCTCACCGGCATCCACCTGATGCGCACGGGCACGGTCGAGGCGGACCTCGGCAGGCTCGGCACCGGGCTCGCGTACGTCCCCGACCTCATCGCCGCGAAGCGCGAAGCGGAGCACGGGCCGCTGCCCGCCGGTGCGGCCGGGCGGCTCGCCGTGGACGTGCCACGGCTGCGCGCGGAGCTGGAAGCGGCCCGGGACTCCTCGGCGCTGCCGGACCAGCCGGCCCCGGCGGCCGTCGACGCCCTGCACGACCTGGTCGTGCGGACCCGGCTGAGCGGCTAACCGAACCAGGCCATCCCTTCGCCGTGCGGCCGGGTCCAGGCCAGCGGCACACCGTCGAGGGCGAGCACGTTGTGCAACCTCCCGTCCGGCGCCGGCGGGATCCCGTCGTACGCGATGACCTCCGGCGCCTCCACGGCGATCCAGTGACCGGGCTGCCGCCGTACCACACCTGCGAAAACGTCACGTCGCGCCGGCGGCACCTGATAGAGCACCGACGTGTGGAACACGACCAGGGTCGCGTCGCGGGGCGCCCGCGCGGCGAGGCCCGGCAGGTCGTCGGCGAGGTCCCCGCGCACCAGCAGCGGCGGATCGGCGGCGGCGACGGCGGCCGCGGCGCGCAGCCGGTCGCGGCGGTGCCGGTGCTCCGGCCAGATCAGCGCCTCCAGCCACGCGACGTCGGACGGGTTGGTGACGTCGAGCGGGTTGAGGTCCAGCCCGGCCCGCCACACCACGTCCGGCAACCGCCGCGGCGCCGCGGCGCCGGTGAGGACGCAGTCGAGCACCGGCCCGCCGTCCCCGACGACATCGCCGCCGCTGTACCGGTAGCGGTAGCGGTCCGGATACAGCCCCAACCCGGCGGCGGCGCCGACCTCGAGCAACGCCAGGGGCTGCGGCAACGCGGCGAGCACCGGCAGCAGCAGCGCGCACCGGCCGGCCTCGTTGGTCTGCGTCGCGCGGACGAGCAGCTCCGCCTCGACGGCCGCCCAGTTCGCCACCGTGAACGCGTGGAACGCCACCGGATCGTGCACCGGCCCGCCGAGCAGCCGCACCACGCCGAGCAGCAGGTTGGGCTGCCGTTTCGCGGCCGGGACCGTCTCCAGCAGCGCGAGGATCTCCTCGTCCCCGGCGATGGCCAGGCACAGCCGCTCATACACCGGCGAGACCCCGCGCGCCTCCCGCTCAGCGAAATCCGTGAACCAACCGGCACTCACCGTGCGATCGTCGCACACCAGTTCGGGCGATCATGTGGCAGCATCGTGTCCGTGGAACGCATGACGCGGGGACCCGTCCTGGTGATCGGCCTCGACCCTGCCCGGATCCCCGGCTGGGACCCGGAGCCGGTCGTGGCCGCGATCGCCCGCGGCCAGGCCCGCTTCGCCGAGCACGGCATCGAGTCCGACCTGTGCCTGCTCGCCCCCGACGAGGACACCACCGCCGCGATCACCGAAGCTCTCACCCGCAAGCCCTACACCTGCGTCGTCGTCGGCGGCGGCATCCGCAAGCACGAGCCGCTCCTGCACCTGTTCGAGCAGGCCGTCAACCTCGTCCGCCAGCACGCCCCGGACGCGGCGATCGCCTTCAACAGCACCCCGGACGACACCGCCGACGCCGCCCTCCGCTGGCTCCGGTAACCCCATCCAGTCCGTTCGGTGACGACGCCGGGCTGATCCGTGCCGCGGTGGCCCGCCGCTACGAGACCGTCCCGGAGGATTTCTCCTGCTGAGTGGCGGGCTGGGAGGTGGTCCAGGAGGCGAGCAGGTCGAGTGCATGAGCGGTCGGTGAGCCGGGCTCCGCGGCGTAGAGGGTGAGGCTGAGGCCGGGCTCGGAGACCAGGTCGACGCTTTCGTAGGCGAGTTCGAGGTCGCCGACGTCGTGGTGGTGGAAGCGTTTGGTGCCGGCGCCGTGGGCGCGGACGTCGTGGGCGCTCCAGCGGCGGCGGAAGGCGTCGCTGCGGGTGGACAGCTCGCCGACCAGGTCGTGGAGGTCCTTGTCGTGGGGGTCGCGGCCGGCTTCGGTGTGCAGGATGGCGACGCAGGTGTCGGCGGCGGTGTCCCAGTCCGGGTAGAAGTCGTGGGCGGCGTCCAGGTGCAGGAACGTGAAGCGGGCGAAGTTGGGACAGGCGGCGGTGTCGTAGAGGGCGGCGTGCATGGCCCGGCCGAGGTGGTTGGCGGCGAGCAGGTCCATGCGGCCGTTGCGGACGATGGCCGGCGCGGTGAAGCGGTCGAGGACCCATTGCAGGCTCGGGCGGGGCGTCCAGCGCCTGGCCGGGCGGCGGCGGGGGCGCATGCCGGCGCTGGTGCCGTCGGCGGCGTGGGCGAGGTGGAACAGGTGGGTCCGCTCGGCGTCGTCGAGCCGCAGCGCCCGGGCGAGGGCGTCCAGGACCGAGGCGGACACGCCGGCGATCGCGCCGCGTTCGAGCCGGGCGTAATACTCCACGCTCACCCCGGCGAGCGTGGCGACCTCGCCGCGGCGCAGCCCGGGCACGCGGCGGTTGCCCGCGTCGGGCAGCCCGGCCTGCCGCGGGGTGACGTTGGCCCGGCGGGAGACGAGGAAGTCGCGGACCTCGGCGCGGTTGTCCATGGCTTCGACGGTACGACCCGGCAACGGGACGTTGGGGTGCCCTGGTGGTACGTGTTTCGCCAGTACCTCCCCGCCGGCCGCCGGATCGGGTTTGCTGGGGTTACGGCGCCTTACCGAACCGAAAGGAACCACCTCCCATGCGAGGAACCATGCTGTACGCGCCCGGTGACGTCCGCGTCGAGGAGCGTGAAGACCCCCGGATCGTCGAGCCGACCGATGCGGTCATCCGGCTGTCGGCCACCTGCGTCTGCGGCTCCGACCTGTGGCCGTACCGCGGGATCGAGCAGGTCGACGGGCCGGCGCCGATCGGTCACGAGTACGTCGGCGTCGTCGAGGCGGTCGGCGCCGACGTCCGCACGGTGCGGCCCGGGCAGTTCGTGGTCGGCTCGTTCTTCGCCTCCGACAACACGTGTGAGATCTGCCGGGCCGGCTACCAGAGCTCGTGCGTGCACCGGGTCGGCATGGGCGGGATCGGCGCGCAGGCGCAGTACCTGCGGGTGCCGCTCGCCGACGGTACCCTCGTCGCGACCCCGGACCTCCCCGCCGACGACCTGGTTCCGGGCCTGCTCGCCGCCTCGGACGTCCTCGGCACCGGCTGGTTCGCCGCCGTGGCCGCCCAGGTCGGGCCGGGCAAGACCGTCGCGGTCGTCGGTGACGGCGCCGTCGGCCTGCTCGGCGTCCTCGCCGCACGGCAGCTCGGCGCCGAGCGGATCATCGCCATGAGTCGCCACGCCGACCGGCAGAAGCTCGCGCTCGCCTACGGTGCCACGGACATCGTGACCGAGCGCGGCGACGAGGGTGTCGCGCGGATCAAGGACCTCACCGGCGGGCTCGGCGCGCACTCGGTCATCGAGGCGGTCGGCACCCAGGAGTCGATGATGCAGGCGATCCGCGCGACCCGCCCCGGCGGGCACGTCGGTTACGTCGGCGTCGCCCACGACGTCGCCCTGCCCGGCGACGAGCTGTTCTTCTCCCACGTCCACCTGCACGGCGGTCCCGCCCCGGTACGCCGCTTCCTGCCCGAGCTGATCGACCTGATCGTCGGGCGGAGCATCGACCCGGGCCAGGTGTTCGACCTCACGCTGCCGCTCGACCAGGCCGCCGAGGGGTACCGGGCCATGGACGAGCGCCGCGCGATCAAGGTGCTGCTGCAGCCGTAAAGGACCGCCAGGGCCGTCAGGCGTCCACCCGCACCGGTACGTCGGCCACCGCGGTGCTCCGGCGGGGGAGCAGGAGCGGGCTGGCGAGGATGAGCAGGCCGGCGACCACGATGCCGGTGCGGGGGCTGGTGGCGGCGGCGAGCAGCCCGAACAGGGCGCTCAGGACCGCGATCGCGGCGCTGGTGCTCACCGTCCACGCCGTCAGCGTGCGGGCGAGCAGGTCCTTCGGCGTGTGTTCGAGCCGGTACGTGGCCAGCACCGGGTTGTACAGGCTCATGAAGATGATGATCGCCAGCTCGACGCCGATGACCGTGACGAGACCGGCGACGCCCGGCTGGATGAAGGCGAGCCCGACCAGCCAGACCACCCGCAGCGCGCCGACGACCCGCAGGACGGTGTGCTGCCCGTACCGGCCGACGACGCGCGACGCGAGGCGGGAGCCGATGAGGCCGCCGACGCAGGGCAGGGCGAAGGCGAGCCCGTACTGCCACGGCGGGAACCCGAGCTGCCCGAGCATCAGCACGGCCAGCAGCGGCTCGGTGGCCATGATGAGCCCGTTGACGACGAGCTGGTTGAGGAACAGCGGCCGCAGCCCCGGATGCCCCAGCAGGTGCCGCCAGCCGTCGAGCAGGTCGGCGGGGCGCAGCCCGCTGGACTTCTTCGGCGTCTCGACCGGACCACGGACGGCGGTGATGCCGAGCGCCGACAGCAGGTAGCTGACCGCGTCCGCGACGACCGTGGTCACCGGGCCGAACAGCCCGATGGCCGCGCCACCGAGCGGCGGGCCGACCGCGATGGAGCTCCACGTCGTCGACTCGAACCGCGCGTTCGCCACGAGCAGGTCCTCGGGGCGGACGAGCGCCTTGAGGTAGGCGCCGTTGGCCGCGGTGAACGCGATCCGCGCCGACGCCACCACCGCCGACACGACCAGCAGCTGGACGAAGGTGAGCCGGCCCAGGGCGTACGCCACCGGAATCGACATCATGACGGCGAACCGCACGAGGTTCATCGCGATCATCACCGACCGCTTCCGGTGGAACTCCACCCACGGCCCGAGCGGCAGGGCGATCAACGCCCCGACGGCCGGCCCGACCGCGGCGAGGGCGGACACCTGCGCGGGCCCCGCGTGCAGGACCAGCACGGCGATCAGCGGGAACGCCCCGAACGCCAGCCCCGACCCGTAGGCGCTGACGGCATAGGAGGCCCACAGCCACCCGAACGGACGGCCCAGCGATCGTCGTTGCACGGCCCCATCAGATCACGCGTCGCCGCGGGTCGAGGTGCCCGGCGGTCAGCTCAGGGTGACGGTCACCGGGCCGGCGGCCGGGTCGGCGCGGGCGACGAGGGTGAACGGCACGCGGAAGACCCGGCCGGGGGCGGCCGGCCAGGGCAGGCGGGCCGAGGCGAGCCGCCGGCCGTCCTGGGTGGCGACCACCCGGGGGAACCTGACGTACGTGTCGCACCACAGCTGGAGGCGGCCGTGGACCGGGGGTGGGCCGGCCGGGCGGACGAGCTGCGGCGCTATCCAGCGCAGCGGGGGTTCGCAGCGCAGCGGGACGCCCCGTAGGTCGGCGGCGGCACCGGCGAGGAAGGCGGTCACGGCGGGGGCGACGTGGCGGCCGTCGAGGGCGGCCAGGTCGGCGGTGTCGACGGGGTGCAGCAGGTTGCCGGCGGCGAACACGCCCGGGCGGCTGGTGGCCAGGGCGGTGTCGACGAGCGGGCCGCGGGTGCCGGGGTCGAGGGTCAGGCCGGCGAGGCGGGCCAGCTCGTGCTCGGGGACCCAGTCGCCGGTGACGACGACGGTGTCGCACGGGACGCGGCGCGACCTGCCGGTGCGCAGGTCCTCGACGTCGACGGAGGTGACCCGGCCGTGGCCGTTGACGGCGGCGACGCGGGTCCGGCGGAGCACGGGCACGAGGAACGGGATTCGGCCCAGCGTCGCGTACGCGGACGGCGTCGTCATGAGCACGGGGCGGCAGCCGGCGTGGCGGAGGGTGAGGACCGCCGACCAGCTGACGAGGTCGGCGCCGACGATGACCGCGCGGTGCCCGATGTCGCGATGCCCCAGGTGTACGAGCTGCTGCAGCTGCCCGGTCGTGTAGACGCCGTCGGGCCGGTCGCCGGGGATGAGCCGGGCGGGGCGCGGGCGTTCACGGGCGCCCGTCGCCAGGACGACCGCGCCGGCGGAGATGACCCGCCGGCCGCGCGGCGAGGTGACCTCGAGCGCGCGGTCCCCGGCCCAGCCGGTCACCGTCGCCTCGGTCTCCAGCCGGGCACCCGAGGCGAGGGCGGCGGCGGTGAGGCGGCGGGCGTACGCGGGACCGGACACGAACCGGTGCAGGTCGCGGATGCCGTACCCGAGGTGGTCGCTGTGCCGGGGGATGCCGCCGGGCGCGGTCTCCCGTTCGAGGACGAGCACGTCGTGGTGCGCGGCGAGCGCGGCGGCGGCGGTGAGCCCGGCCGGGCCGGCCCCGACGACGACGACCGCCGCGTGCTCGTTCACAGCGCCCCGCCCCGGGTCCGGGCCAGCGAGCGGAGCTCGGCGCCGCAGTAGAAGCCCTGGCAGCGGCCGTTCATCGCGCGGGTCCGGCGGCGCAGCCCGTTCAGGTCGGCGGGCGGGACGGGCGACAGGTAGGCGTCGCGGATCTCGCCCCTGGTGACCCGCTCGCAGAAGCAGACGATCCGCCCGTACTCGGGGTCCGCGGCGATCGCGGCCGCGTCCTGGTACGGGCGGGTGAAGGCCTCGCCGAGGTTCGGCATCCGCGGCGGGTCCGGCAGCCCGGCCCGGGGTGTCACGTCCAGATGGCCCGCGAGCAGCTCGCCCACGTGCTCGGCGATCGCCATCCCCGCGGTCAGCCCCGTCGACCGGATGCCGCCGACCAGCACGTACCGCCGCGCCGGGTCGACGTCGATCAGGTAGTCGTCACGGTCGATCGCCGCGCGGAGCCCGGCATAGGTGGCGGTGACCTCCTCGTCGAGCAGGCGCGGCATCAGCTCGCGGCCCTTGTCCAGCAGGAACCGCAGGCCCCGCTCCGACGTGCCGGTCGCGGTCCGGTCGGCGGGGTCCGCGGCGGAGAGGTCCTCGGCGGTCGGGCCGAGCATGACGTTGCCGTAGACGGTGGGGCTGACGAGGACGCCCTTGCCGACCTTCGACGGCACCGGCAGCACGATGCACGGCACCAGCGGCCGGGCGGCCTTGTCGAACACGAACAGCTCCCCGCGGCGCGGCGTCACCGTGAACCGTTCGTTGCCGAACAGGCGGTCGACGGTGTCGGCGCCGAGCCCCGCGGCGTTGACGACCCAGCGTGCGGTGACGTCGCCGGCCGTACCCGCGAGGCGGCTGCGATCAGGGCCGACCTGCACGGCCGTGACGCGGTGCCCGCGCAGGAGCGTGACGCCCCGGTTGACCGCGTCGGTGGCGAGCGCCAGGTTCGCCGTCCACGTGCAGGTGATCGACTCGCCGGGCACGGTCATGCCGCCGAGCGCGCCGGGCCCGAGGTCAGGGACCATCCGGTAGACATCGGCGCTCCCGATGATCTCGCAGCCGGTGTACGCGTTGCGCACCGCCTTGTCACGCAGCGCGGGCAGCGTCCGGAGCTGCTCGTCGTCCCACGCGACCAGCAGCGCGCCGGTGCGCTCGACCGGGATGCCGGTGGCCGCCGCGTAGTCGCCGAGCATCGCGTACCCCCGGGCGACGAGCCGCGCCTCGAGAGTGCCGGGGGTGGCGTCGAACCCGGTGTGCAGGATCGCCGTGTTGGCCTTGCTGGTGCCGTCGCCGACGTCGTCGCGCGCCTCGACCAGGACCGTCCTGAGGTTGCTGCCGCCGAGCAGCCGGGCGATCGCGGCGCCGACGATCCCGCCCCCGATGACCGCGACGTCGTAGCCGGTCACGGCCGCACCAGCGCGTGCCAGCCGGCCATGTGCGCGGCGGCCCGGTCGGGAGACCACCGAGGCTCGTACGTCGCCGCCGGCCGCCACCCGCTCGTGACGTCCGCCGCGGTGAGCGACGGGTCCAGGGCGAGCGCGGCGCAGGCGGCGGCGCCGAGCGGGGTGGCGTGCGGCGACGGGTACACCTCGACCGGCAGCTGCGCGAGGTCCGCCTGCGCCTGCATGAGGACCCGGGACCGGGTGAGCCCGCCGTCGACCCGCAGCCGGGTCAGCGGCGCGCCGAGGTCGTCGCCGGCCAGCCGCGCGACGGCGGCCACCTGCGCGGCGACGCCCTCCAGGACGGCGCGGACGATCTCGCCGCGGCCGGTGCTCAGGGTCATCCCGGTCAGCGAGGCGGTGGCGCCCGCGTCCCACCAGGGGGCGGCGAGCCCGGCGAGGGCCGGCACGCACAGCACCCCGCCGTTGTCGTCGGCCGCCGTGGTGTCGAGCTCGCCGGCGTCCCGGATCAGGCCGAGGTCGGCGAGCCAGCGGACCGCGGACGCCGCCGTGTACACCTGGCCGTCGACGCAGTACTCGATGCGGTCCCGCAGCCGCCACGCGATCGACGTCGAGAGGCCCTGCGCCGAGCGTCTCGGGGTCGCGCCGAGCTGGGCGAGCAGGAACGCGCCGGTGCCGTACGTGCACTTCGCCTCGCCGGCCGCCAGGCACGCCTCGGCGAGCAGCGCCGCCTGCTGGTCGACGATGAGCCCGGTCACCGGCACGCCTGCTGCGCTTCGTCCTGCGCTGAACGCGTGGGTCGTGCCGACGACGGTGTCGCTGGCGACGATGTCCGGCAGCGCTTCGGCGCCGAGCCCGAAGACGTCGAGCAGCTCGCCGCTCCACGCGCCGGTGTCGAGGTCGAGCAGCAGCGACCGGCTGGCGGTCGACGCGTCGGTGACGAACGCGCCGCACAGCTGGTGCACGATCCACGTGTCGGTGGTGGTGACGACACCGTCGGTGGTGAGGTTGTCACGGATCCAGCGCATCTTGGGCGCGGAGAAGTACGGGTCGAGGACCAGCCCGGTCAGGTCGGCGACCCGCTGCGCCGACGGCTTCCGGTCGGCGCAGACCGGCTCCGCCCGCCGGTCCTGCCACACGACCGCCGGGGTGAGCGGCGCACCGGTGGCCCGGTCCCAGGCGAGCACCGTCTCGCCCTGGTTGGCCAGGGCGACCGCGTCGACCCGGTGCCCTTCCGCCGCCCGCCGCCCCGCGGTGAGCACCGACTCCAGCAGCGCCGCCGGGTCCTGCTCGACGGCACCACCGGCGCCGTACACGGGACGCAGCGGCTCCTCCGCGATCGCCAGGACCGTCCCCCGGGCGTCGGTGACCACGGCCTTCGTCCCCGACGTCCCCTGGTCGATCGCGAGAATGCGCATGGTCTCGTATACCAGTTCTTGTTCGGTCCCTAAAGATGAACAACAGGTGATGCGGACATGAACTCCGTCCGGGGCTCTCGGCGCCGGCGGGCGCGGGTCCTACGGTCGTAGGTATGACGACCATGGTGCGGCAGCGGCTCGACGTCTCCGCCGCCAGGGAGCTCGCCTCGGAGCTGCTCACCGACCTGCCGCGGCGCTGGGCACACACCGCGGGCGTCGCCCGCCGGGCCGCCGAGCTCTGCACCGCGCTCGCCATGACCCCCGCCGACCGCGACCGCGTCGTCGCCGCCGCCTGGCTGCACGACATCGGCTACGCCACCCCGGTCCACGACACCGGCTTCCACCCGCTGGACGGCGCCCGCTTCCTGCGCGCCGCCGGATGGGCCGCCCGCGTCAACGCCCTCGTCGCCCACCACTCCGGCGCCTGCTACGTCGCCGAGGTCCGCGGCCTGCGGCACGAGATGACCGAGTTTCCCCGCGAGCTGTCCCCGGTCGCCGACGCCCTCACCTACGCCGACCAGACCGTCGGCCCCGACGGCACCCGGGTCGACATCCGCACCCGCATGACCGAGATGCTCGCCCGCCACGGCGCCACCTCGGACAACGCCCGCGTCCACCACCTGCGCGGCCCCGACCTCCTCGCCACCGCCGACCGGGTGGAGCGCCGCCTCCGCCGGTCACTGACACCGGTCACCCCGTAACGCCGCGGCCTTCCGTAACGCGGGGTTGTTCGGGTCAGCCCTGGCTGTGCATCTGCCAGGCGCTGCGGCCGAAGGCGCGGCGGAAGGCGGCGCCTGGGGCGGTGGGTTCCTCGTCGCCGGCGCGGCGCAGGTCGCGCGGGACGCCGTCGACCTTTCGCCGGGACGACAACAGGATCAGGCCGCTGACGGCGGAACCGATCACCAGGATCGCGAGCACGAGGAACAGCATCTGAGTCTCCCCCGAGAGTTGTTGAGGTCAATGTACGACAGGGGTGACAGCGGGCGCACCGGCCGAAAGGGTCTTGCCGGAAACTTGCCGTAGAGTCGGGTGTGCGGGGGAGGGGGACCGTCATGGCCGGCGATGCGGGTGACACTCCGACCGAGCTGCGGCGGCGGGTGTGGGACCGCAGCGCGGCCACGTATGACCAGCAGATCACCCTCTTCGAGCGCATCTGGTTCACCGGTGGGCGGGAGTGGCTCGGTGCGCGGGCCGAGGGGCGGGTCCTCGAGGTCGGGATCGGCACGGGGCGGAGCCTGCCGCACTACCGGGACGGTGTCGTGCTGACCGGGGTGGAGCTGAGCCCGGCGATGCTGGCGATCGCCCGCCGGCGCGCCGCCGACCTGGGTCGCGACGCGGATCTGCGGGAAGGGGACGCGGAGCACCTGCCGTTCGCCGACGCGTCGTTCGACACGGTGGTGTGCGCGCTGGCGCTGTGCACGATCCCCGACCCGGCCGCCGCGATCGCCGAGATGCACCGCGTCCTCGTGCCGGGTGGGCGGTTGCTGCTGCTGGACCACATCGGCAGCAGCTGGCCGCCGATCCGGGCCGCGCAGTGGCTGCTGGAGCAGGTCACCCGGCGCACGGCCGGGGAGTATTTCACCCGCCGGCAGCTGCCGCTCGTCCGCGCCGCCGGGTTCCGGGTCGAGACGGTGGAGCGCCGCAAGGCCGGCTCGATCGAGCGCATCCACGCGACGAGGTAGCGCGGCGCCGTCGCGACACGGCGCCGCACCGCGAACGCCGCGTCCGATCGCCGCCAGACGGGCGCATGCCTTGCGCGGCAGGCTGATCCGCATGACGACGAACACGCTTGAGGGCAAGGTGGCACTGGTGACCGGCGGTGGGCGCGGGATCGGCGCCGCCGTGGTGCGGCGCCTGGCCGCCCAGGGCGCCGACGTGGCGCTCACGTTTCAGCACGACCGGCGGCGGGCGGCGGAGCTCGCCGCCGATGTGACCGCGACCGGTCGGCGGGTCCTGGTCATCCAGGCCGACAGCGCCGACCCGGCCGCGGTGACCGGCGCCGTCGACCGGGCCGCGGCGGAGCTCGGCCGGCTCGACATCCTGGTCAACAACGCCGGCGCGTTCCTGCTCGGGCCGCTGGAGGAGCTGGGTCTCGGCGAGTTCGACCAGACGGTGGCGGTCAACGTCCGTGCGCCGTTCGTCGCCACGCAGGCGGCGGTGCGGCACATGGCGGCGGGCGGCCGGATCATCAACATCGGCAGCAACATGGCGGAGCGGGTCGTGTTCCCGGGCTTCGCGCTGTACGCGATGAGCAAGACGGCGCTGATCGGCCTGACGAAGTCGCTCGGCCGGGAGCTGGGTCCGCGGGCGATCACGGTCAACCTCGTCAACCCGGGCGCGACCGACACGGATCTCAACCCGGCCGACGGCCCGAACGCGGGCGCCATCAACGGTTTCACCGCGCTCGGGCACTACGCGGACCCGGCCGACGTGGCCGCCGCGGTCGCGTTCCTGGCGGGGCCCGACGGCCGGTACGTCACCGGCGCCACCGTCAACGTCGACGGCGGCTTCACGATCTGAGCCGCACCTGCACCGAAGCGCCGGAACGCATCGGGTCAGGAGTCGAAGCCGAGGCCGAGCCGGTCCAGGGTGCGCAGCCACGCGTTGCGCCGGCCCTCGTGCGCGTCGGCGCGGGCGATCGACCAGCGGGTCAGCTGGATCACCCCGGACCGGACCGGCTCGGGCGGGAACGGCACCGGCTTCGACCGGACCATCCGCAGCCGGGTCAGCGGCGTGGGCCGTCCACCGAGGAGGTCCAGCATCACCTGCGCGCCGAAGCGGGTCGCGCCGACGCCGAGGCCGGTGTACCCGGCGGCGTACGCGAGCCGCCCGCCGTGCCCGGTGCCGAAGAACGCGCAGAACCGCGAGCACGTGTCGACGACGCCGCCCCACGCGTGCGTGAACCGCAGCCCCTCCAGTTGCGGGAACGTGGCGAAGAAGTGCGCCGCCAGCTTGTCCGATGTGGACGGTCGCTGGTCGTACGCGGGACGGATGCCGCCGCCGTTGTGGTAGACGGCGTCGTAGCCGCCCCACAGGATGCGGTTGTCGCCGGTGAGCCGGTAGTAGTGGAACTGGTTCGCCGCGTCGCCGATGCCCTGCCGCCGGGCCCAGCCGATCGACGCGAGCTGCCCGGCGGTCAACGGCTCGGTCATGAGCGCGTAGTCGTACACGGGGACGATGAACGGCCGGACCCGCCGCAACGGCGACCGGAACGCCCCCGTGCCGAGCGCCACCTTCGCCGCGGTCACGGCACCGTCGGTCGTGCGCACCCGCAGGCCGGCTCCGGCCGGGGAGACGCCGGTGACCCGGGTGCCCTCGTGGAAGCGCACGCCGAGCGCCGCGCACGCGTCGGCGAGCCCCCACGCGAGGCGCGCCGGGTCGAGCATCGCGGTGCCGTCGCGGTCCCACACCCCGGCCTCGTAGGTCGCGGCGTGGACCTCCGCGCGGATCGCGTCCCGCTCGAGGAACTCGACCCGCCGGCCCAGCCGCTCCGCCAGGCCCAGGTGCTCGCGGAGCCCGTCGACCTGCCACGGCGCGGTCGCCACCGACAGCTCGCCGGTGCGCTCGAAGCCGCAGTCGATGCCGTACCGGCGCAGCGTCGCCTCGATCCCGTCGAGGTTCTGCGCGCCGAGCCGCTCCAGGGTGCCGATCTCGTCCGGGAACCGGTCCGCGCCGTTGGCGAGCCCGTGGGTGAGGCTGCCCGCGCAGAAGCCGCCGTTGCGCCCGGTGGCGGCCCAGCCGATCCGCCGGCCCTCGAGGACCACGACGTCCAGCCCCGGGTCGCGCTCCTTGGCCAGCAGCGCCGTCCACAGCCCGCTGAACCCGCCGCCGACCACCGCCAGGTCAGCGGTCGTCGACCCGCGCAGCGGCGGGTGCGGCTCTCGGTTGTCGCCGGCCAGCCAGTACGGCGTGCTGACGGCGTCGCTCAGCGCGGGATGCCCCATTTCCGCACCCTACCGGCTCTTCGAGGCCGCCAGCCGGAGTCCCTTCGCGCGGCTCAGCAGCAACGGCGTCGCGATCAGGGTGGCGACGCCGATGCCGAGGCTGACCGGGATCCACATGTCCAGCGGCGCGCCCTCCACCGCGGTCCGGCCGGCGTGCTGGAAGAACACGACGACCGCGGCGATCAGCACGGCCCCGCTCAGCAGGCCGAGGCCCGTCATGATGTTGGCCCGCACGGTCGCCCGCCGCGCCCGCTCCCGCTTGGTGAGCTGGTCGCGGCCGGTGCGCCGGTCCCGGTCCGCGTCGAGGGCGGCCTTCGCGCGGATGGCGTCGAGCCCGGCGTTGGCCGCGTGCTGCGACCAGAGCTGGAACGCGACACGGAGCAGGAACCCGCCGACGAGGGCGCCGGCCGCGGCCCAGATCTCGTAGTCGGTCACGATCATCAGCGCGATGCCGCCGATGAAGACCGCCGTGGCGGCCAGGATCTCGATCCAGAACCAGCGGCGCGCCGTCCGGAGCCGGCCGATCTGCGCAGGGGTGAGATTGCTCAAGGCGGGTCCCTTCGACGAAGCCATGCTATTCGATCGCCCGGCCGTCGCTAGACTGACGGCGTGGCCGCGGACGACCTGCTGTTCGTCGTGCTCGACGGTGCCGGCGGCTGCGTCGTGGCGCTCGACGAGCCGAGCTTCGCCGGGCCGGTGTC
This sequence comes from Dactylosporangium sp. NPDC051087, assembly GCF_055586325.1. Classification (NCBI taxonomy): domain Bacteria; kingdom Bacillati; phylum Actinomycetota; class Actinomycetes; order Micromonosporales; family Micromonosporaceae; genus Dactylosporangium; species Dactylosporangium sp. NPDC051087. The sequence goes on from NZ_JBVJIJ010000003.1 coordinate 73,584, forward strand.
CCGCGCCGGCCGCGACGGCATCATCCATCTGATCCCGGACCGCCCCACCACCCGCCCCGGCCCGCCCCGCCGCGCCTGGCTGCGGCCGGCGACCAGCGCCGCCGCGTCGGTCCTGCTCAGCCCGCTCGCCGGCGGCCCGGCGCCGCGCCGCGGGTGGGAGCACCGCCGCCGCGCCCTGCGCCGCCCGGCCGAGGCCGCCGTGTTCGCCGACGCGTTCAGCGCCGCGCAGACGATCCTGCTGCTGTGGCCCCGCCTCGGCGACCTCACCCCCGTGCCCACGCCACGCGAGGCGCTCGCCGAGTCGCTGTGGACCCTCGCCGACCTGCTGCACACCCGCGCGGCCCTCGACGAGCAGCTCACCGACCTGGCCCGGGCCGGGTCCCGGCTGCCCACCACCCCGACGGCGCTGCGCGAGGCCCTCGCCGACCGCCGCGACCGCGTCCGGACCTCGCTCGCCGACCTGGAAGCCGAGATCACCCGCCGCGCCGAGGTGCTGAGATCCCTCGCCGGCGAGTGCGTCGACCTGATCCGCGACGCCACCGCCGTCCGTGCCGCCGTCGCCGCCGTCCGCCGCGCCGACACCGTCCTGTCCCGTCCGCACGGCGCCGCCCCGGCGCCCTACGACCCGACCACGGACCTCGCCGAGCTCACCACGTCCATCTTCGGGGCGTATCGCGAGCTCACGGGCCTCTCGACCGGCCGATCCGCCGGTGCCGGCCGGGCCCGGTGACCCGTCCGGGTCAGTGCACGGCCGGTTCGAAGGGCCGGTCAGGCACGGGCCTCGCGTGCGACGGCGCGAGCCGGGCCGCGAACAGGCCGAGGGACACCAGCAGGGAGCCGACCGCGAGGATGCCCATGGCGCGGCCGGGGGAGACGTGCTGGGCGATGAGACCGCCGAGGGTCGCGCCGACCGCCTGCATGGCGAGCAGCCCCGAGCCGAACAGGCCCAGCGCCTGGCCGTGCAGCGCCTCCGGGGTGGTGGCGAGGAGCCGGTCCTGCAGCAGCAGCGTGGCGCCGTAGCCGATGGACGCGACCCCGGCGAGCGCCGCGGCGACCGGCAGCGACGGCTCGAGGAAGAACAGCAGGTACGGCGCGGCCAGCAGCCAGCGCATGGGGCCGCTCAGCCGGAACCGCAGCCGGGGCGGCACGAAGCGGCCGGCGATCGCGTCGCCGGCGAGCATGCCGATCGCGGCGGTGACGAACAGGACGCCGGCGGCGGCCGGCGAGTACGGCACGAACAGCGCCTCGCAGCCGACGATGAGCCCGTTCGGCACCCACATCGCGATGTACACGCCGGGCTGCCACACCTGACGGTTGCCGCGCCATGTCAGCCGCACGGTGGCCCGCACCGACGGGCGGTCCGTGGCGCGCGGCGCGCGGCGGGTGAGGCCGAAGCGGGCGACCAGCGCCGACACCGCCTGCAGCGCCGCCCCGGCGAGCACCGCGCCGCGCGGTGACACGGCCGCGACGAGGGTGCCGCCGGCGGCGAAGCCGAGGATCTGCATGGCCCCGACCGACATGTTCAGCAGCGACCGGCCCAGGATGTAGCCCTCGGCCGGGAGGATCTCGGCGAGCAGGCCGTACCGGACGCCGCCGCCGACCGAAGCGGCCAGGCCCTGGGCGAACACCACGGCGAACAGCGCGGCGACGGGCAGGCCCGGCACGGCGAGCACGGCGGTGGTGACGGCGGCGAACAGGGCCAGCCCGGTGAGCGCGGCCCGCGGCGGCACCCGGTCCGCCCACGACAGCAGCGTCGCCGCGCCGATCAGCTGCGCGAACGACGCGCCGAACATGCTCAGCGCCGACAGCAGCGGCGACTCGGTGGCCGCGTACACGAGCGTGGCGAGCCCGATGCCGGCCACCGTGCCCGCCGCGACCTGCCCCGACAGGGTCGCGAACAGGGCGGTGAACTCCGGCGTGCCGAACAGTTGCCGATAGGTGCGCATGATCGGCATCCTGCGGCGCCGGTACCGCCGGCGCGTACAGTTTCGGATGGAGGCGAAACGTGGGGTTCTGGCAGATCGGGATCGACGTCCTCGCGCGCAGCCGGTTCGTCGTGTCCCCGCTCGCTGAGACGGTCGCGTGCCTGTCCGCGATCGGCGGCCAGCACGCCGTGTCCGCCCCGCAGCGGGAGTGGCTCGCCGCGCACCGCCCGGCGTTCGACGCGCACTTCGCCGGGGATCCGTTCGTCCGGCCCTTCCTGCGCGCCGCGATCCGCCCCGGCTGGATCGCGGACTTCCTGGTCGCGCCGCCCGCCACGCCCGGCGAGACGTTCCAGACCGAGCTCGCCCGGCTGCGCCGCACACCGGACGACCTCGCGGTCGCCCACCTCGGCCTGGACGGTGCCGTGCCCGGCGTGCTGGGCGAGCCCGGTCTCGCCGCCCGCGCCGCCGACGTCGTCGACTGGGTGTGGTCCCAGCTGGTACGACCGGGCTGGCCCCGGCTGCGCCGGGTCTTCGAGGCCGACATCGTGTCCCGCACGGACCGGCTCAGCACGGGCGGCTGGGCGGCCGTCCTGGACGGGATGCGCCCCGGCATGCGCTGGCTCGGCGACGGCCGCCTGCAGATCAACACCTACGACTACGCGCCGCTCGACGTCACCGACGCCTCGCTGCTCTTCATCCCCACCACGGCCGCCCGGGGCTGGGTCGGGTGGGACGAGCCGCCCACGTCGTACGCCGTCATCTACCCCTGCACGGGCTGGCTCGCCGAACCGGGCTCCGCCGGCAACGACGCCCTCGCCCGGCTCCTCGGCCCGCTGCGCGCCACGGTCCTCACCCTGCTCACCACGCCGCTCAGCACCACCCAGCTGGTCGCGCTGACCGGCACCGGCCTCGGCTCCGTCGGCGGGCACCTGCGGGTCCTGCTCGACGCCGGCCTCGTCACCAGGCGCCGCTCCGGCCGCTCGGTCCTCTACTACCGCACCCCGACCGGCGACGCCCTCCTCGCCGCGCAGCGGTGAACTGCCGGAAATTTGTCCGGCTCGGCTGTCGAGAACTGTCGGGCGGCTCCGTCCCGGGGGAAACGACATGAGCCGACGAGGAGCCACCGTCATGCAGCAGAACGAGATCACCGAGGTCCTGAACCGGCCGCTCAGCCAGGAGCTGCTGGCCCGCGACATCACCCGCCTGGCGTACGTCGCCAAAGACGGCACGCCGCGCAGCGTGCCGATCGCCTTCACCTGGAACGGGGTGGAGATCGTCATGTGCACCACGAAGAACGCGCCGAAGTTGCCCGCGCTGCGCAGCAACCCGATGGTCGCGCTGACCGTCGACACCGAGGTGCACCCGCCGAAGATCCTGCTCATCCGCGGCCGGGCCGAGCTGGACGTCGTCGACGGCATCCCGGAGGAGTACCTGCAGATGAACGGCACCTACGGGATGACCCCCGAGCAGCGGGTCGAGTGGGAGGCCGAGGTCCGCTCGCTCTACGACGGCATGGTCCGCATCGTCGTCACCCCCACCTGGGCGAAGCTCATCGACTTCGAGGCGACCCTGCCCTCCGCGGTCGAGGAGCTGGTCCGGCGGCGCGCCGAGCGTCAGCACGCGTGAGCGCCGCCGGGCCGTTGCGTCAGATCAGCCCCTGGGCGAGCATCGCCTCGGCGACCAGCCGGAAGCCGTCGATGTTCGCGCCGGCGACGTAGTTGCCCGGCATGCCGTACTCCTCGGCGGTGGCGTGGCAGCGGGCGTGGATGTCGCGCATGATGCCGTGCAGCCGCTGCTCGGAGTGCTCGAACGTCCACGAGTCGCGGCTGGCGTTCTGCTGCATCTCCAGGGCGCTGGCCGCGACCCCGCCGGCGTTGGCGGCCTTGCCGGGCGCGAAGCGCACGCCGGCGTCGGTGAACAGGCGGACCGCGGCCGGTGTCGTCGGCATGTTGGCGCCCTCGACGACGACGGTGCAGCCGCCGGCGATCAGCGCGGCCGCGTCGTCCGCGTCGATCTCGTTCTGCGTGGCGCACGGGAGGGCGATCTCGCACGGTACGTCCCGCCACAGTGCCCCTCCCGGGACGAAGGTCGCGTGCGGGCGGTGCCGTACGTACTCGCCGAGGCGTTCCCGCCGGATCTCCTTGACCTCCTTGAGGGCCGTCACGTCGATGCCCTTCTCGTCGAGCACGTAGCCGGACGAGTCGGAGCAGGCGACCACGCGGCCGCCGAGCTGGTGCACCTTCTCGGTCGCGTAGATCGCCACGTTGCCGGAGCCGGACACGACCACGCGCTTGCCGTCCATGCTGTCGCCGGCGGTGCGCAGCATCTCCTCGGCGAAGAACACCGCACCGTAGCCGGTCGCCTCCCGGCGGACCTGGGCGCCGCCGTAGGCGAGCCCCTTGCCGGTCAGCACGCCGGACTCGTAGCGGTTCGTGATCCGCTTGTACTGGCCGAACAGGAAGCCGATCTCCCGGCCGCCGACGCCGATGTCGCCGGCGGGCACGTCCGTGTACTCGCCGATGTGGCGGTACAGCTCGGTCATGAACGACTGGCAGAACCGCATCACCTCGCGGTCGGAGCGGCCCTTCGGGTCGAAGTCCGACCCGCCCTTGCCGCCGCCGATCGGCATGCCGGTCAGGGCGTTCTTGAACAGCTGCTCGAACCCGAGGAACTTGACGATCCCCAGGTAGACCGACGGGTGGAACCGCAGGCCGCCCTTGTACGGTCCCAGGGCGGAGTTGAACTCGACCCGGAACCCGCGGTTGATGTGCACCTCGCCCCGGTCGTCCTCCCACGGCACCCGGAAGATGATCTGCCGCTCCGGCTCGCAGATCCGCTCGATGATCTTCGCCTGGGCATACTCGGGGTGCTTCTCCAGGGCGGGGGCGACGCTGTCCAGCACCTCCCGGACGGCCTGGTGGAACTCGCTCTCACCGGGATTGCGGCGCACCACCGTGGTGAAGATCGAATCAAGCTTTTCCTGGGCCGACACCGTCATCCCTCCAAGGTCACGTCTTCTGCCGTCCGGGCATCGTTGCACCGTTGCAACGGTCGGCGCGACCGACCGTGTTGATCCACACAGCAAAACCGGTGGCGCCTTCCCAAGCCGTACGTACGTCTTGTTTAATGGCGGGCATGCTTCCGGAACCTGGACCGCTGCGGGTGCTGGCGGGCGCGACGCTGATCAACACCTTCGGCAACGGGGTGTCGATGGCGTCGGTGGCGTTGTTCCTGACGCGGTCGGTCGGGCTGAGCGTGCGGGAGACCGGGCTCGCGCTGACCGTCACCGCGCTGGTGTGTCTCGTCGCCAGCGCGCCGATGGGGTACGTCGCCGACCGGCTCGGCCCGCGTGGCGTCCTGCTCGCCGGCCTCGTCGTGCTCTGCGCCGGGTCGGCGTGCCTGGTGACGGTGCAGGGATTCTGGTCGTATCTGCTGGTCGGGGTACCGATGGCGGTCGCCGACTCGGCGCAGCGGGCGGCCAGGGGCGCGGTCATCGCCGGGGCGGTCCCGCCCGACCGGCGCGTCCACACCCGTGCGTACCTGCGGTCGGTGACCAACGCGGGGATCGCCGCCGGGGCCGCGGTCGCCGGCATCGGGCTCGCCGTGGACACCCGGCAGGCGTACCTGACGCTGATCCTCGTCGACTCGGTCACCTATGCCGCGGCCGCGCTCGTGCTGCGGCGGCTCGCCCCGGTGCCGGGGTCGCCGGCCAGACCGGACGGGCCGCGGCTGGTGGCGCTGCGGGACCGGCCGTTCCTCGCGTTCGTGGTGCTCGACGGGCTGATGGCGGCGCACTTCGGGCTGATCGAGGTGGCGCTGCCGCTGTGGATCGCGCACCGCACGGACGCGCCGCACTGGTTGATCGCCGTGCTGTTCCTGGTGAACACGACCGCGGTCGTGCTGTTTCAGGTCCGGGCCGCCCGCGGCACCGAGGAGCTGTCCGGGGCGGCCCGTGCGTCGCGGCGGGCGGGGCTGACGCTGTTCGCCGCGTGCGGGCTGTTCGCGCTCAGCGGCGGCAGCGCCATGCCGGTGACCGTGGTGCTGCTGGTGCTCGGATCGATGGTGCACGTCGCGGGGGAGCTGTGGCACTCGGCCGCGGGGTGGGGGATCTCGTTCGGCCTCGCCCCGCCGGACGCGCACGGCCAGTACCAGGGCGCCTACTCGATGGGAATGCAGCTGGGGCAGATGCTGGCGCCGTTCGTCGTCACCAGCCTGGCGGTCGGCTGGGGCCCGCCCGGCTGGCTGGTGCTCGGTGCGGCGTTCGCGGTCGTCGGCGCGCTGGTCCCGCCGGTCGTCGCGGGGGGGCGGGGGTGCTTTGGGGGAGAGGGGGGGGGCACAGAGGGGGTGGGGTCTTTTGCGCCTTTGCCCCCCCAAGAGAAAACCAGAATTTGTTTCTGGGGT
>NZ_JBVJIJ010000003.1:79919-114967 GCF_055586325.1 Dactylosporangium sp. NPDC051087
TTGGTTTTTTTTTTGTTGTGCTTTTGTTTTTTTTCGTGCTCTTGTTCCCTTGTTCCTTGTTGTACCCCCGCCCCCCCGCCCCGCCCCCCCCCCCCCCCACGGCGGTGGTCAGCTCGCGTACGCCTTGACCTCGAGCAGGCCGACCGAGTTGGTGCCGTTGGACTGCAGCACGACCCGCAGGCGGGTGGTGCTGACCGCGGTGAAGGTGACGGTGTTGTACGCGTTCGCCGCCACCGGATAGGTGCCGGGGACGTCGGCGTAGGCGCTGCCGGTCCAGTACTGCAGCTTCCAGCTCGACGGCAGGTCGATGCCCTGGTTGTCGTCGAACAGGTACACCTGCGCGCGGCGCAGCGAGACGGCCGAGGACCAGGTGAGCTCGGCCCACTGCTGGCCGCTGTTCGGCCAGGTGCCCCAGCGCGGGTTGACCGTGTCGTTCGACGACGGCGGGTCGATCCCGTCGTTGATCGCCGCGACCGACTCCCACGGCGAGGTGTAGGACGCACCGGCCGTCGCCGACCGCGCGAGGTTGCTGTCCGGCTGCGCGCCGCCGCCCTTGATGAGGAACAGGTTGTCGGCGACGTTGTAGTACTGCGCCAGGTAGGAACCGGCCGGCGGGTTGGTGTGGTAGTAGTCGTCGTGGTTGCAGTCGAGCCGGTCGTCGTGGGACCGGTTCGTGCACACCGTGCGGATGACGACGTTGTCGCCGTCCTTGTAGCACATGACGTCCCACTCGTCGGTGCAGTGCCCGTAGCCGGACGCGTTCGGCGCGTTGTTGTTGACGGCGCCGAGCGTGTGACCGAGCTCGTGCGCCGCGACGCCGGCCGACCAGCAGCCGTTGTCCGCCCGCGCGTATTCGGGCCCGGTGTTGGACCGGTTCGCGTCGCTCTTGCGGGTGTCGCCGGCCAGGCCGCCGATCCCGCAGTACACGTTGGCGTCGACGAACTGCAGGTACTTGCGGTCCGTGCGGTTGTAGCCGGCCGCCTTGACGGCGTTGAGCAGCGGCGCCCAGTCGTTGGCGTTCAGCGCGGCGTCGGCGATCTTCACGTCCCGCACCACCGGGCGGCACGCGCCGTTGACGGTTTCGGTGACGTACCGGACGTGCCGCTCGCCGCCGGTCTCCTTGGCGCTCTCGTTGAAGATCGTGTCCACGCCCTCGGCGAGGGAGCGGAACGTCTCCAGGTACTGCGAGTACCGGCTGGTCGTGCCGTGGATGTACAGCACCTCGACCCGCCGCCCGCTGGTGCCGTCACCCTCGCAGACCGCGAGGGACTGCGCGGCCGCCGCCGTGCTGGTGGCGGCCAATGCGGGCACGCTGGTCCTGACCGACAGGCCGGCGGGGGCGGCGTCCGGCCCGTGCGTGCACATGATCGGGCTGGTGCCCTTGACCTCGAGCAGGCCCGCGCCGCAGGGCCCGGCGGGCCGGCGCTGCAGGCCGTCGTAGACGAGCCCCTTGGCGGTGTCGTTGGCGGGCACCCCGGCGCTGCGGATGGTGCCTTCACCGGCGGACGCGGTGCCGACGAAGGCGCCGGTGGCCACGAGGCCGAGCGCGGCGACGGCCGCGACGACCAGGCGGGTGGTTCTGGATCCGGGCATGGTTCGGACTCCCTTTCACAAGGGTGGGGGCGGAGCCGATGCGCATCGACGAAATCCTTTTCGGCACCCTGGCAGGGCAAATCGCCTCGCGTCAATCCTTGTGACAAGATGTTCAGAGATTTAAGACGGTCTACAGCTGCCGAAACATTTTCGGCTGCCGGTCCGGGCGAAACTTTCAGCCGGGACACGCGAGCGGCGGGCCGGAGAACCGGCCCGCCGCCTGTCATGCGCAGTGGACAATTACCAGGGACGCCTACCAGGCGATGGCCTGCTCCCACATCCGGACGTAGGCCTCCGCCCCGGCCATGAGCTGCTGGCGCAGCAGGGCGCTGTCGCCACCGGCGCGCTGGATGAGGTCGGTGGTCCAGTCGGCGAACAGGCCGTACTGCGCGGCGCCGTCGGTGTTGATGTCGAAGGTGCGGGATCCGAAGACCTGCTTGGCGACCGTGGTGCCGTTCGGCGCGGTGAACGGGTAGATCAGCGGCGCGGACGACGCGTCGGGGCGCGCGTTGGCCTGGTCGCCGAGGCCGTTGACGTCGGTGCCGTAGCCGTAGCCGACGATGGCGTTGCCGTGCGGGGCGGCGCGGTTGGCCCGCCACTCGCTCAGGAACTCCGGCACCGAGTTCGCGTAGGTGGCCACGAACCCGCCCACCGCGAGCATCCGGTCGATCATCACCGGGTCGGACCAGCTGTGCACCGACGCCACGCCCGGGTAGCGGGCGGCGGCGGCCATGTCCAGCACGGCCTGAGCGGTCTTCACGCTCATGTGGTCGACGTGGATGATCATGCCGCGGTCCATCATCTTCTGGATGAGGTACCGGCCGAGGGTGGTCAGCCCGCGGGTGTTGCAGATCTTGCCGCTCGGGTACACCGGCAGGACCGCGCCGGCGGGCAGCCCCACGATCCCGAAGCTGAGCAGCTTGACGAGGTCGTCCTGGACGAGCGGCTGCTCGTTGTCCGCCGGGCCGGTGCAGCTGGTGGCGGTCCACCAGTGGCCGGTGCCCAGCAGGTTGCCGAGGTTGACGAACGCCCCGCTGACGCCCGCGTCGAAGCGGGTGCCGCCGAACGCGTTGTCGAACTTGTGGATCGGGTACAGCCCGGAGACGCCGATCGCCTGCAGCTCGTCGAGGCCGGCGTCGATCTGGGCGGTGGTGCACTGCGGCACGTCGTTGATCTCGCGGCAGCCGAAGATCTCCGAGTTCTCGACGCCGATCGTCACGGCGAGCTTGCCCTGCGCGGCGATGCTGCGCACCTGCGCCGGGGTGGTGGCGATGCGGAACCAGCCCTTGCCGGCGCCGCCGTTCTGCGCGTCGATGTAGTCCTGCATCGAGTACAGGTACCTGGACTGCTGCCGGATCTGGTCCATCTCGTCGCAGGGCGTGTCGCGGTAGGGGAACAGCTCGCAGATCGCGCGGTTCGCCACCAGCAGCGCGTTGAGCACCCGCTGGCCGGCCCGCCAGGACCGTTCGATGCCCCGGTAGTACGACTGCTCGTGCAGCAGCGAGTTGTGCTGGGGCCAGTCGCCGAACGTCGGCCAGCCGTCCTCGGGGGAGTTCACGGCATCGGTGCCGCCGACGACGGCCTCGAAGAGCGCGCCGACGTTGAGGCTGCGGTGCGTGTCGCAGCCGGCGAGCGCCACCTGCACGCCGCCCGGAGCCCATGCCTCGCCGCAGTGCATCTGGCCGCCGAACGCCGCGGCGGCGGTGATGTGGGCGTGCGCGTCGATCGTGCCGACGAGCTTGCCGCTGCCGTCGACGCCGGGCGCGGCGGTGCCGGTGACGGCGGGGGAGATGTCGGGCGGGGTGAAGCAGCCCGTCGCGGAGTCCAGCGCGACCGTGTAGGACGAGCCGGCGGCGCCGAGGCTCCACAGGAACGAGCCCATGACCTGACCGGTGGCCGTGGCGGTGAACCGGTAGCGGTCGCCGACCTTGGCGACGGTGAAGTCGGCCCGGTCGCCGTAGGAGTCGCCGGCCATGATGAACCCGACGACGCTCTGGTACGCGGGTTTGCCGTCGGAGCCGAACAGCTCGTAGCGGCCGAGCTGGGTGGCCTCGAGCCGGAACGCGGTGGCGCCGGAGGCCGAGGACGTGAAGCCGTACCCCGCCCCGCTGCGCACCACGTAGCCGGTGGCGCTGTTGCCGTTGTAGACGCGCAGCGTGGCGCAGGTGCCGTCCAGCGCGTCGGCGTTGGCGGTGATCGGCGCGGCCGAGGCCGCGGGTGCGGCGGCGACCGTGGCCGCCGCGATCGAGACGAGCAGGGTTGCGATGAAAGCGGTCGGATGGCGCAGTGGCAGGGACATGATGGCGGTGCCCCCTTCAAGCGTGCCGGAGCACGCGCCCCGGCGGCCGGTGTGAAGTCAGACCAGCGTGTGATAGACGGGGGTGACTGTCAACAGGAAGCGAGAATCTTTCGGTTTTATCTCCGGGCGATGGCGTGGGCGGACAGGTCGGCGCGGACGCGATCCAGGGTCGCGGCCATCGCCTGCGGCATGGAGCGGTCACGGCCGCTGAGCCGCTCGTAGAGCATGACGCCGCGGCCCGCGCTCAGGGCCATCGTCTGCACGAGACGGGTCCCGCCGTCAGGGGTCGGGGAGAGCCGGAACCGCCAGACGGTGGTGTCGGCGAACGGGCCGCGCCACAGGGTGCGGAACGCGAACTCCACGCCCGGCTCGGCGGTGAGCACGACGCACTCGCGGGTCCAGCGGAACACGCCGCTGCGGCTCGAACCGCGGAAACGGGCGCCCGGGACGGCGCCGGTCGCGGCGTCGTCCCACTCGCAGCGGTAGCACTCGGGGCTCCAGCGGCCCATCCGCGTGACGTCGGCGATCGCGGCGTAGACCTCCGCGGCCGGAGCCGGGATCACCACCTCGGCGCGGGCGGTCAGGGCGATGTCCGGTGCGGCGGGCGCGAGGTCCGCGTACGCGTCCTGCAGGCGTCGCCGGTACCTGCCGCGGGTGAGGCGCAGGATCAGCCTGAGCGGCAGGCTCCGCAGGGCCTGCGCGGCGAGGGTGGCGTCGGCGCTCATCACCCACGGCACGGCGAAGCCCATCCGGATCGGCAGCGCCTTGCGCATGGCCTTCTCCATCGCCGCGTGCCGGGCCGCGCTGATGTGCCCGGCGACGATCGGGACGACGACCGTCTCCTCCTCCGCGAGGTGCGGCACCATCAGGTCGCGCAGCCGCACCGCCGCGTCGGCGAGCCCGGCGGCCGCGTCGCCGCCGCCGGCGAGCCGGTCCAGGCAGGACCGGATGAGGTCCATCAGCGGGTCCAGCTCGCCGTGGTCGTCGCTGAGCGTGTCCAGTGACCCGGAGGGCCCGACCGCCTCGCGCAGCATCGGCCACAGGAACTCGTCCTCGCCGACGTGGTGGTGGTGGATCATGTCGAACGCGTCGGCGACGTGGTCGCGCAGCGCGGTGAGCTGGCGCGGGCCGGGCCGGCGCCGCCCGGCGGCGAGGTCCGCGGCGAAGGTGGCGAGCCGGTCGAGCTCGACCCGGATCGCGGCGTGCATCAACAGGTATCCGGACTGGTCTGTCATCGTGATCGCTCCTCAGGTATATTCGGTGCAGTCACACTGTATTCGAGACAGCTGGCATGGGGTCAATATCGTGGATGCGACACAGAGCCGGGTCTACCGGTCTCCGCGGCGGCAGGCGCAGGCCGAGGCGACCAGGGCGGCGATCGTCCAGGCCGCCGGGCGGCTCTTCGCCGGCCGCGGCTATGCGGGCACCACCATGCAGGCGATCGCCGACGAGGCGGGCGTCGCCGTCGAGTCGGTCTACAAGGCCGGCTCCAAGGCGCAGCTGCTGCGCCGTGCCCACGAGGAGGCGGTCGCCGGCGACGACCGGCCGATCCCGCTGTATGAGCGGGACGAGGTCCGCGCCGCCCTCGCCGTCGACGACCAGCGGGACCTGATCCGCACGTTCTCCCGCGCCGTCGCCGACCGGGCCAGGACGCTGACGCCGATCAGCCGCGCGTTCGTCCAGGCGGCCGGCACCGACCCGGCGATCAACGCCTCATGGGAGGAGCTGGAGTCGCACCGGCTCACCGACATGACCGCGCTCGTCGGGTCCGTCGCCGCGCTCGGTCCGCTGCGCGAGGGCCTGACCGTCGAGCGCGGCGCGACCCTGCTGTGGACGACGCTCAACCACCAGGCGGGCTGGCTCGTCGCGCACCACCTCGGCTGGGACGACGACCAGGTCGCCGACTGGATGGCCGAGACCGTCACCTGCCTGCTGCTGCCGGCCGCGTGACGACAGCCGTCACCGGCCCGCCGCTTCGGGTTCCGTGACGAGCAGCGCGTCGAACTCGTCCGCCGGGACCGCCTTCGAGAAGTGGAAGCCCTGTCCGATGGGACAGCCGAGGCGGTGCAGCTCCTCGGCCTGCTCGGCGTGCTCGACGCCCTCGGCGACCACGGCCATGCCGAGCGCCGCCGCCAGGTCGAGGATGGCCCGGGCCAGGGCGGACTGCTCGGCGCCCTGGGTGACCCCGTCCACGAACGGCTTCGGGATCTTCAGCACGTCGATCGGGAAGTCGTGCAGGCGGGACAGTGACGAGTAGCCGGTGCCGAAGTCGTCGACGGCGAGTTGCACGCCGAGCGCCTTGAGCTCGTTGAGGCGGTGCTGGGCGACCTCCGCGTCCTCCCGCAGCAGCGACTCGGTGATCTCCAGGGTCAGCAGGTGCGGCGGCAGCCCCGACCGGGCGAGGGTCTGCTGCACGTACAGCACGACCGCCGGATCCTGGACCTGCCGCGGCGACAGGTTCACGCTGATCTTCAGGCCCGGCCACCGCGCCGCCTGCCGGCACGCGACGTCCAGCACGGCGTAGCCGAGCGGCAGGATCAGCCCGCTCTCCTCGGCGAGGGGGATGAACCGGTCCGGCGGGATGAACCCCTGCTCCGGATGCGGCCACCGTACGAGCGCCTCGGCGCCCACGATCGTGCCGCCCGACAGGTCGACGAACGGCTGGTAGTACACCTGCAGCTCGTGCCGCTCGACGGCGCCGCGCAGCTCCTCGGTGAGGTCGAGCTTGTCCAGCAGCCCCGCGTGCATGCTCGGGGCGAAGTAGGCGAACCGGTTGCGCCCCTGCCGCTTCGCCATGTGCATCGCCACGTCGGCGTTGCGCAGCAGCTCGTCGGCGTCCGGGGGCCGGTCGGGGTCGGGCAGGGCGATGCCGACGCTCGCCTGCGGCTGGATCTCCCGCCCGCCGATCGACAGCGGCTGGCTGAGCGTGGCGAGGACCCGCTCGGCGACCCGGGCGGCCTCGGCGGCGTCGTCGAGATGCTCCAGCAACATCGCGAACTCGTCACCGCCGAGCCGGGCGGCGGTGTCCGCGGACCGCAGGCAGGTGCGCAGCCGGTCCGCGACGGCGCGCAGCAGCGCGTCGCCCGCGGCGCGGCCCAGGGAGTCGTTGACCGTCTTGAAGTCGTCGAGGTCCACGACGAGGACGGCGAGGTGCCGGTACGGGCCACCGCGCCGCTCCAGGGCGTGGTGCACCCGGTCGGCGAGCAGGGCGCGGTTGGCGAGACCGGTCAGCTCGTCGTGGAACGCCCGGTGGGTGAGCTGGTCCTCCAGCGCCTTGCGTTCGGTGACGTCGCGGGTGGTGAGCAGGTAGCCGCTGATGTCGGCGTCGTCGACGATGCGGCCCATGGTCTCGGCGACGATGTACTGCCCGTCGGCGCGCCGCAGCCGGCATTCGAGGGGCCCGACCCGGCCCGTCTGCTCGGCGCTGCCCAGCAGGACCGTGACCCGCTGCCGGTCGTCGGGGTGGATGAGGTCGGTGAGCAGCGTGCCGAGCAGCACGTCGGGATGGTGACCGAGCAGCGACCGCACCGACGGTGTCACGTACTGGATGCTCGCGTCCCGGCCGCAGATCGACAGCACGTCGGTGAGCTGCTCCGTCAGCCGCTGGAACCGGCCCTCCGCGCGCTGCCGCTGCACCTCCCGCAACGCCTTCATCAGATCCGCCATGCGCAGCAGGATCAGGACGAACAGGACGCACGACGCGGCGAGGAACACCGCGAGCTCCGCCACGGCCGTCGACTCGACGGTGATCACCGCCGGGATGAGCAGCGCGGCGACCGCGAGCAGCACCGCGAAACGGCCGCTGGTCAGCCGCGCCTGGCCGGCCCGCACGGGCTCGTCGAGCCGGCGCATGTCCGGGTGCAGCGCGGCGCAGCCGATCCCGAGGTAGAACACGACGTAGCCGACGTCGAGCCAGCTGCCCGCGTGGAACTGCCCGCGCACCGACTGCCAGGCGAAGACCGCGTCGGTGGCCAGCAGCACGAGCAGGCTCGCGAGCAGCAGCCGGAACGGCACCCCGCGGGCCGTGCCGCCGCTGCCGAGCCGGACCATGACGGCGAGCACCAGCACGTCCCCGAGCGGATACGCCACCTGCGTGACCCGCTCCGCCACGGTACCGCCGGTGGCGACCAGGTACGGGTTGATCAGGAACACCCAGGTCAGCAGCGACACGCCGACGGTGATGATCGCCGCGTCGAGCAGCGCCGCCCGGTCCCCGCCGGGGCTGCGCCGCCGGACCAGGATCGCCAGGGCGACCGCGAGCAGCGGATACATCGCCAGGTAGAACACGTCGGCGGCCGACGGCCCGACCGCCTCCTGGTCGTGCACCAGCTGCGGCCAGTAGTAGAGCGTGTCGCCGATGGTGTACGTCGCGAGCCCGGCCACGACCAGCACCCACGGCAGCGGCCGCACCGGGCGGTGCAGCAGCACGCCGGCCGCGACCGCGACCACCGCCGCCGACGCGACCGTCGTCCACAGGATCGACCGCAGCGGCGAGTCGGGCGTCAGGTAGTACACGGCGCTGAGCGCCACAGTGACGCAGACATACGCCCGGACCAGCACGGACACCCCCTCTTCCGCCCTGAAGATCGGCCGGTCCGGGGCCGGGTTTACGAAGTCGCACCAACGCGGCAACCCAGAAGCCCGCGAGGCCCGTCACACAGGGGTGAACACGTCCGACGAAGCGGAGTTCCGCGACTACGCGGGACCGCGGATGGCAACCTGGCGCCGGACCGCGTTCCTGCTGTGCCGCGACTGGCACCTCGCCGACGACCTCGTGGCGACGGTCCTGGACAAGCTGTACCGGCAATGGCACCGCCGGGACTCGATCAACAGCCTCGACGCGTACGTGGGCGGCATGCTGGCCCGTGCGGTCGTCGACGAGCACCGCCGCCCGTGGCGCCGGGAGCTGCTCGACGAGGACCTTCCGGAGCCCGGCCCGCCCGGCGGCGACACCGACGCGACGGTGGAGCGGATGACCCTGGACACCTACCTGGCGCAGCTCGGCCCGCGCCGCCGTGCGGTGCTCGTCCTGCGCTTCTACTGCGACCTGTCGGTGGAGGAGACCGCCGGGATCCTCGGCGTCTCCATCGGCACCGTGAAGAGCCAGACCGCCCGCGGCCTGGAGACCCTGCGCGCCCTCGCCGCGCCCACCTCGACCGTCAGGCAGGCATGATGAGCCACCAGCAGCTGTTCGAACCGCTCCTCACCGCGGAGCCCCCGGCCCGCGACACCCTGGACGTCCTCGTCCGCCGTTCGCGGCGGCGCGTCCGCAACCGGCGGCTGACCGTCGCCGGCACGGGCCTGGTCGCGGCCGGTGCGTTCGGCACCCTCCTGCTGCCCGCCGCCGCGCCGACGGTGACCGGCGCACCGCCGAGCACCGCGCCGTCGGTGCCGGTCCGGCCGCCGGTCGGGCTGCTCGGCATGGAGCCGGTGGAGCCGCTGGAGTCGGCCGTCGCGCGGCTGCGGGACGTGGTGCGCGACGCGGTCCCCGCCGCCGCGCCGGGCGCCCAGGTCACCGGCCGGCCCACCGTCGAGCGGCAGGTCGTGCCGGTCGCCACCGGCTCCCTCGACGTGACCTACGGCTACGTGATCACCGCCGACGTCACCGCGCTCGGCGTGACCGGCACCCTGCGGGTGACCATGGTGCGCCAGCAGCTCTCCATCGTGTACGGCGGCTGCCTCCCCACCTCACCGGACGTGACGGCGTCGTCGGTGCGCTACGAGTGCGCCATCCTCCCCGACGTCGCCCCGACCTACACGATCGAGACGCACGTCGCCGAGAAGCCGGGCATGATCCGCTACGAGGTCGACTCGGACCGCGCCGACGGCAGCACGGTCGAGGTGTCGATCAGCAACGACCCGGCGCTGACCGGCAACCCGCCGCTGACCGGCGAGCAGGCCGTGGAGCTCGCCCGCGACCCGCGGCTCACGCTCTACCCGTGAGCCGCGGCACCGCCGGCCGTTGGTGTCCCCTGGGTGTCCCCGGTGGCGACGGGCCGGGAGGGGTCGGCGATCCACTCGCTCCAGGAGCCCGCATACAGCCGGGGCGTGAACCCGGCGAGCTCGAGGGCGAGGACCTCGTGCGCGGCGGTCACCCCTGAGCCGCAGTAGGCCGCGACCGGCCGGTCCCCGGTGACGCCGAGCCCGGCGAACCGCTCCCGCAGCCGCGCCGGCGGCAGGAACAGGCCGTCGGCGTCGCTGTTGTCGAAGGTCGGGGCCGACACCGCGCCCGGGATGTGGCCCGCGACCTTGTCCAGGGGCTCGACCTCGCCGCGGAAGCGGGGGCCGAGCCGGGCGTCGAGCAGGACGCCGTCCTTGAGGAAGGCCGGCACCTCGTCGACGGTCAGCAGGTCGTCGCGCGGGTCCGCGGCGGTGAAGTCGCCGGGCGGCACCGGCACCGGGTCACCCGACGAGGTGGGCCGGCCGGCCCGGATCCACGCGGCGATGCCGCCGTCCAGGACCCGCACGTCGGTGTGGCCCCAGTGCCGCAGCATCCACCACAGCCGGGCCGCGACGGTGGCGTCCCGGTCGTCGTAGACCACGACCGGGGCGCCGGCGCGCACGCCGAGGCGGCGCATCGCGGCCTGAAAGTCGGCCGCGGCCGGCAGCGGGTGCCGGCCGCCGGTGCCGGGCGGGGCGGCGAGGTCCACGTCGAGGTCGACGAACCGGGCGCCGGGCAGGTGCGCGGCCCGGTAGCGGTCGAGCGCCGGGGGCGGCTGCGGGGTCCATCGCGCGTCGAGCAGTGTGACGCCGTCCTCGACGTCCGCGACCTGAACGAGTGGACCCATCCGTGAACCTCCAGCGCTCGTGCTCCCGCAGCAGATCCTATGCGCAGGCGGCGTCGGCGCCCGCGACGTTCACCGCCGTCCACGCCTTCTGGACCGCCCGGTACTCCGCGCCGCAGCTGCCGTAGAGGTCGGCGGCGGCCCGCAGGGTGTAGGCGCGGGCGGTGTTGCCCGGGTTCCCGGCGTTGACGTAGCTGGTGTTGGAGGTGAAGTACGAGTCCAGTGCCCGGTACCAGATCTTCTCCGCCCTGGCCCGGCCGATGCCGGTGACCGCGCCCGCGTTGCCGCAGACCGGCGACGTGCCGTACGCGGTCTTGCCGGTGCCCTCGGCGAGGTTGAAGAAGAAGTGGTTGCCGACACCGGAGGAGTAGTGCACGTCGACCTGCGCGGTCTGGGTGGACCAGCAGCTGTGCGACGAACCGTCCAGCGCCGGGTTGTACATGTACCGCAGCGGCGTCCCGTCGCCGTTGATGTCGATCTTCTCGCCGAGCACGTAGTCACCCGGGTCGGCGGCGTTGTTCGCGGCGAACTCGACGGCCGTGCCGAAGATGTCGCTGGTCGCCTCGTTGAGCCCGCCGGACTCGCCCACGTAGTCGAGGCCGCCGGAGACGCTGTGCTCGGTGATGCCGTGGCTCATCTCGTGCCCGGCGATGTCCAGCTGCACGAGCGGGTGGGCGTTGTCGCGGCCGTCGCCGTAGGTCATCTTCTGGCCGTCCCAGAAGGCGTTCTCGTACGCGTCGCCGAAGTGCACCTGCGACGGCATCCCGCGGCCGTTGCCGAACACGCCCCGGCGGCCGTGCACGGTCTTGAAGTAGTCGAAGGTGACCGCGGCGCCGTAGGCGGCGTCGACCGCGGCGGACTGCGGGTCGCCGGGCTTCCCGTCGCCCCAGGTGTTGTCGGCGTCGGTGAACAGCTTGCAGGCGCCGTCCTCCCGGTGCGCCATGTCGCAGACGGTGCCGCGGCCGTGGGCGGCGTCGGTCATCCGGAACGTGGTGCCGAAGCGCTGGGTGTCGACGGTGACCTTGCCGCTGTACAGGCTGTTGCCGGTGCCGCCGACCGTCTCGATCTCGTCCCACTTCGCGATGAGCGCGCCGGTGTGCGCGTCGGTGAACACGTGCAGCCGGGACGGGGTCTGCCCGTCCTTCGCCACGCCCGACACGACGGTCTCCCAGGCGAGTCGCCCGGTGCCGGTGGACGCGTCGATCAGCAGCCGCGGTACGCCGGTGCGCGCGGCCCGGCCGGTGAAGTGCCCCTTCGCGGCGGCCGTCGCGTCGGTTACGCCGACCTTCGGCACGGTGTCGACCTGCAGCGGCTCGACCAGGCCGTTGGACGAGCCCTTGTACGCCCCGCCCGGCCCGGTGTGCACGACGATGTCGCCGCCGCGGACGGGCAGCCCGCGGTAGGTACGGGTGTAGCGGACGTGGGCGCCGCCGCCGGCCGCGTCGGCGGCGTTGTCCAGGCGGCTGCCGTAGAAGGCGAAGCGGTCCTCGGGCGTGGCCCGCACGTCGGCGCCGTGCGCGTCCAGCGCGCGGCGGGCCGGTGCGGCGGCGGGGTCGGCGGCCTCGGCGGCCTCGGCGGCCGCCGGGTCGACGGAGGGCTCGGGCGACTCCGACGCGGGGTCGGCGCCGGCGACCGGGGTCGCGGCGGTGTCGGTGGACTCGGGCGAGGGCGTGCAGCCGGCCGTCGCGACCGCTGACGCCACCGCGACGACCAGGAGTAACCGGCGAAGTGACATGGGATACACCAACGCAGGATCCGCGCCGCGGGTTCAGCCGTCCGCGGACTTTGGCACGAAGCCGGGAGTTCGCCCGGGGCTGCTGTCGGGTGTTTGACGCAGACCGATATGTTCGAGGGCGTCATCGAGGCGGGGAGATGGTGCATTGGCAACCGCGTGGCGTCGACTCATCCACCGGGCCGCGACCAGCCCGGGCCGGCTCACCACGCTGACGGCCGTCATCGTCGTCCTCGGTCTCGCCTTCGGTCTCGCCGGGGTCCTCACCATGCGCGCCGGTGTCGGGCTGGTCCGTGACGTGACCGACCGCAGCGGCCCGCTCAGCCTCCAGGCGCAGGACATCTACCGGTCGCTGTCCGACGCCGACGCGACCGCGGCCAGCGCGTTCCTCGCCAACGGCGTCGAGCCGGCGCAGCTGCGCAAGCGGTATCTCGACGACATCGCCAGGGCGTCGTCGGCGCTGACGGTCGCGCTGCACAGCGCGGAGGGGCGCAGCGCGGCGGCCCTGGGCGTCCTCGTCCGGCAGATCCCGGTCTACACGGGCCTGGTCGAGTCGGCCCGCACGTACAACCGGCAGGGCGTCCCGCTCGGCGGCGCGTACCTGCGGGAGGCGTCGGCGCTGATGCGGCAGACGATCCTGCCCGCGGCGCAGGAGCTGTTCCGCGCCGAGGCGGCCAGCCTGTCCGCCGCGCAGCGGGCCGTCGCCCGGTGGCCGTGGACGGTGACGCTGCTCGGCCTGGCGCTGCTCGGCGCGCTGCTGCTGACCCAGCGGCACCTCGCCCGCCTGACGAACCGGAGACTCAACCGCGGCCTGGTCCTGGCGACGCTGGCCGCGATCGTCGCGTCGGGCTGGCTGGCGGTCGCCTCGGCCGGCGCCGCCGGGCACATCAGCGCCGGGCGCGAGGCCGGCTCCGACCACGTCGGGCTGCTCGCCGAGGCGCGCATCACCGCGCTGCAGGCCCGCGCCGACGAGGGCCTGACGCTGATCGCCCGCGGCGACGGCAAGGCGTTCGAGGAGGACTTCACCGTCATGATGCAGCGGCTCGCCGGCCCGGGCGGCCTGCTGCAGCGCGCACATGAGCGGGCGCCGGACGCGGCGGCGCGGGCCGCGGCGGAGCGCGCGCAGCGGCACGCCGCCGACTGGCTGAAGATCCACCAGCAGGTCCGCGCCCTCGACGACGGCAGCCAGCACGCCGAGGCGGTCACCCTGGCCACGTCCGGTGACGGCAGCGCGGCGGCGGCCGGCCGGCTCGACGAGGCCCTCGCCGAAGGGATCGCCGGCAGCGGGCACCGCTTCGACCGGGAGGCGGCCGGCGCCGGTGCCGCGCTCGCGGGCGCCGACCTCGCCGTCGCGTTGCTCGCCCTCGCCGTCGCGGCGGCCGCCGCGTTCGGGCTGAACCAGCGGATCGCGGAGTACCGATGAAAAAGCTCGTCGTGACAGCCGCCGCGCTGCTCGTCCTGGCCGGCTGCGGGCAGGACCCGGCGACCCCGCAGGTCGACCCGTCGGCCGCCGCCGGTGCCGTGCCCAGGCCGCTCAACGTGCAGGACCCGGCCGTGGCGCCGAGCCCGCCGGCCACCCCGCCACCGGCGTGCGACCCGCGGGCCAGCCTCCGCCCGCCCGCGGCGCTGCCCGCACCGGGGCAGATGCCGCCAGGCTCGGCCATGGCGAAGATCGTCGAGCGGGGCCGGCTGGTCGTCGGCATCGACCAGAACGCCTACCTCACCAGCTACCGCGACCCGGTCACCGGCCAGGTCGTCGGCTTCGAGGTGGACCTCGCCCGGGAGATCGCGCGGGCGCTGCTGGGCAACCCCGACGCCATCCAGTGGCGGGCGATCACCACCGCCGACCGGATTCCCGTGCTGCAGCGGCGCGAGGTCGACATGGTGATCCGCACGATGACCGCCACCTGCGAGCGGATGCAGCAGGTCGCGTTCTCCACCGAGTACCTGACCTCGGGCCAGCGGCTGCTGGTCAACCGTGGCTCCGGCATCAAGGACTTCGCCGACCTCGCCGGCCGCAAGGTGTGCGCGACCCGGGGCAGCACCAGCATCGTCACGATCATGAAGCAGGCGTCGAAGCCGATCGCGGTCGCCACCGACAGCACCCTCGACTGCCTGGTGATGCTCCAGCAGGGCCAGGTCGCCGCGGTGTCCACAGTGGACGTGCTGCTGCTCGGCCTCGCCGCGCAGGACCCCGGCACCGAGGTCGTCGGCGCCCGGATCAGCGACGAGCCGTCCGGCGTCGCGATGCCGCTCGACACGCCGGACCTCGTCCGGTTCGTCAACGGCGTCCTGGACCGCATCCGCGCCAACGGCACCTGGACCGCCATCTACAGCCGATGGTTCGCCGCGTACGGCCCGGTGCCGTCGCCGCCGCCCGCGAAGTACGTGGACTGACCCCGTGGGCAGCAGCACTGACCGTGCGGTCGCCGAGCTGGCGGCCGCGCACGACCGGCTCGCGACCGCGCTGTACACAGTGGACACCCACCCGGCGCACACGCTGCTGCGCGGCGTCGAGCCGCGCGGCGCCACCGCACAGGCGTGGTCCGGCGGCGACGTCGCGAGGCTGTGGTCCGGGTTCGTCGCCGTCCGCGACGTCCTGGAGCGGCTGCGCGCGCTGAGCGGCCGGTCCCGTGACGCGAACGCCGCCCGCATCCTCGCCGAGCCCGTCGCCGTCGACCCGCTCGACCTGCCCGAGGGCCTGCGGGCCCTGCCGCCGGCCGCGTTCCTCGCCGACCTCGACCGGCGCTGCGCCGGCGCCACCGAAGTCCTCGACCGGATCGAGGCGGCCAGGACGGCGCTCACCGAGCGGATCATCGAGCTGGACACCGCCCTCGAGGCGGCCGTCGCCGCGCACCACAGGGTCGGCGCCGACCACACCCGCACGACCGGACCCCTCCAGCGACGGCTGCGGCAGGTGTACGGCGACGCGCTCGCCGACCCGCTGACGGTCGACGAGGCGGCCTGGGCGGCGCTGCGCTCGGAGCTCACCCAGGTGGTCCGCCGGCTGGCGGACCTCGCCGCCCTGCGCACCGCGCTGCCGGCCCGCCTCGCCCGCCTCGACACGCTGCTGTCCGGCCTCGCCGCCGCGGAGGAGCGGGCCCACCGGGCGTACGCCGCGGCCCTGGCGAAGGTCGCCGATCCCGGCCTGGCCGACCCGCCCGACGTCCACGACCGCTGGAAGATCGTGGTGACGGACGCGGTCCGCGCCACCGACGAGCTGGACCTCGACGCCTGGCCCGCCCTCGACCGCCGCCTCGCCGAGCTGGACCGGGACCTGACCGCCGCCGTCACCGCCGCCGAGGACCGGGTCACCGCGGCCACCGGCCTGCTCGACCGGCGCGAGGAGCTGCGCGGCCGGCTGGAGGCGTACCGGGCGAAGGCCGTGCGCCTGGACCGGGTCGAGGAGGCCGGCCTCGTCGAGCGGTACCAGACCGCCCGGGACCTGCTGTGGACCGCGCCGTGCGACCTGCGGGCGGCGACCAGAGCCGTCTTCGCCTACCAGCAGGCGCTGTCCGGCGCCGAGGGGAGCTCGACATGAACTGCACCCGGGCCGGCTGCCCCGGCTCGTACGACGAGGACGGGTACTGCGACGACTGCGGCCACAAGCAGTCCGCCGCCGCCCCGGTCACCGAGGCGTCCACCCCGACGGCGCCCAGTGCCTCGTCGGGGCGGACGACCGGTCGCGGGCGGGGCGCGCCGGTGCTGGCGGCGCTGCCGGTCGTGCCGCGCCGGGACCCGGCCGGCGCGGTGCTGACCGACCCGCAGGTGCCCGAGCACCGCCGGTTCTGCGGCAGCTGCGAGCAGCCCGTCGGGCGGGCCCGCGACGACCGGCCCGGCCTGGTCGAGGGGTTCTGCACGAACTGCCGCACGCGGTACGGCTTCCGGCCCTCGCTGCCGCAGGGCGCCGTGGTCGCCGGCCGGTACGAGGTGCTCGGCGCCATCGCGTACGGCGGCCTCGGCTGGATCTACCTCGCCCGCGACCGCAACGTCGGCGACGAGGTCAGCGACCGCTGGGTCGTCCTCAAGGGGCTCATCGACTCCGGCGACGCCGACGCGACCGCGGCCGCGATCACCGAGCGCCGGTTCCTCGTCGAGGTCGACCACCCGTCGATCGTGAAGATCTACGACTTCGTCTCGCACCCCGACCCGCGCAGCGGCGACCGGGTCGGGTACATCGTCATGGAGTACGTCGGCGGCCTGTCCCTGCGCGACATCTACCTGGCCCGGCCGGTGACCGGCGGGGTCCGCCAGCCGCTGCCGCTGACCCAGGTCATCGCCTACGCGCTGGAGATCCTGCCCGCGCTGGGCTACCTGCACGAGCGGGAGCTGCTGTACTGCGACTTCAAGCCCGACAACGCGCTGCACACCGACCAGCGGGTCAAGCTCGTCGACCTGGGTGCGGTGCGCCGGGCCGACGACGACGTCAGCGCCGTGTGGGGGACCGTCGGCTACCAGGCGCCCGAGGTCGCCACCGCCGGGCCGTCGGTCGCCTCGGACCTGTACACGGTGGCCCGGTCGA
The DNA here is from genome assembly GCF_055586325.1 of Dactylosporangium sp. NPDC051087. NCBI lineage: Bacteria > Bacillati > Actinomycetota > Actinomycetes > Micromonosporales > Micromonosporaceae > Dactylosporangium > Dactylosporangium sp. NPDC051087. The sequence goes on from NZ_JBVJIJ010000003.1 coordinate 96,851, forward strand.
TGGCGGTGCTCAGCTTCGACTTCCGCGGCTTCACCACCACGTTCGCCGACCGCCTCCCCGACCCGTCGGCGGTGCCGCTGCTGGCGCGCGAGGAGTCCTACCACCGGCTGCTGCTGCGCGCCACCGACCCGGACCCGGGCCGCCGCTTCGCGTCCGCGGCGGAGATGGCCGAGCAGCTCACCGGGGTGCTGCGGCAGCTGCTCAGCGCCGCCGACGGGCAGCCCAGGCCGAGCGTGTCGACCCAGTTCACCGGCGAACGCAAGGCCTTCGGCACCACGGCCGGCGTCATCACCGCCGCCCCCGCCTCGGACGGGGCCGCCGCCGGCCGGTCCGGCGCGCCCGACGGGGGCGAGGTGGCCGCGGCACTGCCGGTGCCGACCGTCGACCCCTTCGATCCCGGGGCGGCGCTGCTGGTCACGATGCAGACCGCCGACCCGGAGCTGCTGTCGGCGGCGCTGTCGTCCGTCGGCGCCGACGGGGTCGAGGTCGCGCTCGCCGTCGTCCGCGCCCGCATCGCCTCGGGCGACCTCGAAGGAGCGCTCGCCGACCTGGACGCCGTCACCGACCCCGACTGGCGGGTCGACTGGTACCGGGGCATGGCCGCCCTCGCCGCGGGCCGCGCCGCCGACGCGCGGGCCGCGTTCGACGCCGTCTACGGTGCCCTGCCCGGCGAGCTCGCCCCGCAGCTCGCGCTCGCCGCGGCGGCGGAGGCCGGCGGCGACGGCGACACCGCCCTGCGGTTGTACGCGGCGGTATGGCGCACCGACCGGTCCTTCGTCAGCGCCGCGTTCGGCGTCGCCCGGATCCTCGCCGACCGCGACGACCTGCCCGGCGCCGTCGCGATCCTCGACGCGGTCCCCGACAGCTCCAGCCACAGCGTCCCGGCGCAGGTCGCCGCCGTCCGGGCGCGGCTCGCGGTCCCGGCGGCCCGGCTCGCCGAGGCCGACCTGCTCGACGTGTCGGGTCGCGTCGAGCGCCTCGGCCTCGACGTCGAGCGCCGCGCCCGCCTCACCGTCGAGGCGCTGCGCACCGCGCTGACCTGGGTCCAGGCCGGCAACGCCGGCACCGCGACCGTGCTGGCCCACCGGCTGTCGGAGCGGGACCTGCGGCTCGGCCTGGAGCACGCGTTCCGGGTCCTGGCGAAGGTCGCCCCCGACCGGGACACCCGCATCGACCTCGTCGACCAGGCCAACCGCATCCGCCCCAGGACGTGGCTGTGAGCGCCGCCTGCCCGTCGTGCGCGGCGCCGGCCGCCGCCACCGACCGCTTCTGCGAATCGTGCGGCAACCCGCTGTCCGGCCCGCAGGCCCCACCGGCCGGGGGAGCGTGGCGGTCGTCGCGGGCGCCCGGCGGCGGGCCGTGCGCCGGGTGCGGCGGGGTGGTCGGCGGCGACGCCTACTGCGAGGACTGCGGGCTGCGCCGCGGCGCGGGACTCGACCACGCCGAGGACGACCTGCCCGGGGTCACCGCCGTCACCGACAAGGGGCTGCGCAAGGGACGCAACGAGGACGCCTACGCGATCGGGGTCGCCGGTGGGCGGCGGGCCGTGGTCGTCTGCGACGGCGTGTCCAGCGCGCCGGACTCCGACGTCGCGGCGACGACCGCCGTCGAGGCGGCGATCGCGGTGCTGCTCAGCGGCGGGGACATCCCGGCGGCGTACCGGGCCGCGTCGGACGCCGTGGCGGTGCTCGCCGGGACGGGCAACCGGTTCGACGCGCCCGCGTGCACCTTCCTGGCCGCCGTCGTCGAGGACGGGGCGGCCACCGTCGGCTGGGTCGGGGACAGCCGGGCGTACTGGCTGGACGGTGCCGGCGCCCGGTGCCTCACCGTCGACGACTCGCTCGCCGGGCAGCTCGCCGCGGCGGGGGTCGACGCCGGGGCGCTGCGGCTGTCCGCCCAGGCGGCGGCGCTCACCCGCTGGCTCGGCGCCGACGCGCCCGCCGGGGACCCGCACCTGGTCACCCTGCGGCCCGAGACGGCAGGCGTCCTGCTGCTCGTGAGTGACGGGCTCACCCGGTACACCACCTGGAGCGACGACATCGAGGGCGCGGCCGGCGCACCGCTGCTGGCGCGACGGCTGACGGACTTCGCCCGCGACGCCGGTGGGGCGGACAACATCACCGTCACCGCCGTCCCGTTGGAACCATCGAGAGGAGAGCCGCGGCCATGACCGACGAGTCCAGTGGTGTCGTAGCGGAGGTCTTCCAGAACGAGTACGTGCCCGTGGGTGCCACGGTCGCGGACGCGGTCGTCACCGTGACGGCCGGAGGCGGCGGCGCGGCACGGCCGGGGCACGGCGCGCCGGCGGCCGAGGTCATCATGATCGACTGCTCGGGTTCGATGAGCGGGGAGCGGCTCGTCCAGGCGCGCAAGGCCGCCTCGGTCGCCGTCGACACGCTGCGCGACGGGGTCTCCTTCGCCGTCGTCGCCGGCACCGACTGGGCCCAGATGGTGTACCCGGGCGAGCAGACCCTCGCCGTCGCCGACCATGCGACCCGCGCCGCGGCGAAGGACGCCATCCGGCACCTCAAGGCCGGCGGCGGCACGAAGATCGGCGCCTGGCTCACCCGGGCGCGGGAGCTGTTCCTCGCCGACCGGGCCGAGATCCGGCACGCGATCCTGCTCACCGACGGCCGCAACGGCGAGTCCACCGGTACCTTCGAACAGGCCCTCGAACAGTGCAAGGGGCTGTTCGTGTGCGACAGCCGCGGCGTCGGCCAGAACTGGAGCGCCGCCGAGCTCATCAAGATCGCCGACGCGCTGCTCGGCACCGCCGACGGGATGAAGGACCCGGCGGGGCTCGAGGCCGACTTCCGGTCGATGATCGAGGCGGCGATAGGCAAGACCGTCGCCGGTGTCACGCTGCGCGTGTGGACCCCGGCGGGCGCCACGATCCGCTTCGTCAAGCAGGTACACCCGGAGATCCTCGACCTGACCGGGCGGCGCACCGACGTCAGCGCCCGCGTCGGCGACTACCCGATCGGCGCGTGGGGCGCGGAGAGCCGCGACTACCACCTCTCCGTCGAGCTGGGCGCCGACACGATCGGCGGCATCGGCGAGGAGAAGCTCGCCGCGCGGGTCAGCGTCGTGCGCGGCGACGACGTCCTCGCCAAGGGTCTCGTCCGGGTCGTGTGGACCGACGAGGAGGCGAAGTCGACCCGGCTCAACAAGCGGGTCGCGCACTACACGGGCGCCGCCGAGCTCGCCTCCGCGATCCAGGAGGGGCTCGCCGCGCGGGAGGCCGGCGACACGGTCACCGCGACCGCCCGGCTCGGCCGCGCCGTGCAGCTCGCGACCGAGGCCGGCCGGTCCGACACCGTGCAGCTGCTCGGCCGGGTCGTCGAGGTGCAGGACGCCCGGACCGGGACGGTGCAGCTGAAGCGCCGGTCCGAGCACAAGGACGTCGACATCGACGCGGAGATCGCGGCGCTCGGGTCCCGCAAGACGACGCGCGTCCGCCCGAGCTGAAGGAGACCACCGTGGCCGTCTGCCCGAAGGGGCACGAGTCGGAGACGACCGACTACTGCGACGAGTGCGGCGCCGCCATGTCCCCGCCGCCCCCGGCCGCCGCCGCCGTGCCCGGGGCGCCGGCCCGGACCCCGGCCGCGTGCCCGGAGTGCGGGACGCCGCTGACCGGCCGCTTCTGCGAGGTCGACGGCTTCGACACCCTCGCGGTGCCGGCTCCAGCCCCGGCTGCAGCCCCGGCCCCGGCTGCGGTGCCGGCTTCAGTGCCGGCTTCAGTGCCGGCGGCGGAGCTGGTCGTCGTCGCCGGGCCCGGCGGCTGGCACGTGGTGGTCTCCGCCGACCGGGCGCACTTCGAGCGGATCGAGGCGGAGAACGGCCCCGACCCCACGATCACCTACCCGCGCTTCTGCCCGGACCGCCGCTTCCCGCTCACCGGCGAGCAGGTCCTCATCGGCCGCCGCAGCCGGTCCCGTGGCAGCTACCCGGACATCGACCTGGCCGGCCCGCCCGAGGACGTCGCCGTCTCCCACCTGCACGCGCTGCTCGTCGCCCAGCCGGACGGCGGCTGGGCCGTCGTCGACCTGCGCTCGGCCAACGCCACCTACGTCAACGGCGCCACCGACCCGATCCAACCGGAGCTGCCGGTGCCGCTCGCCGACGGCGACCACCTGCACGTCGGCTCGTTCACGAGGATCACCCTGCGCGCCGGTCCGCTGCACGGCTGAAACCCTTGTCCCTCACGCGGCGTGAGGGCACATAGTCGTGGTGTGGAAGAGAACCTGACCGTGGGACGGGTCGCGGAGCTGGCCGGGGTGACCGTCCGCACGCTGCACCACTACGACGAGATCGGCCTCGTGCAGCCGTCCGCGCGGACCGTGGGCGGATACCGGGCCTACAGCGCGGGCGACGTCGAGCGGCTGCGGGAGGTGCTCGTGTACCGGCGGCTGGGCTTCGGACTGCGCGAGATCGCGGACCTCGTCGACGACCCGGACACCGACGCGGTCGCGCACCTGCGCCGGCTGCGCGGCCTGCTGGTGGAGCAGCGCGACCGGGCCGCGGCCATGGTGGCGGCCATCGACCGGGAGCTGGAGGCGCGGGCGGCGGGGATCAGGACGACGCCGGAGGAGCAGCTGAAGGCGGTCGGCGCGCAGTTGTACGACGTCATCGGCTCCGCGTATCCGGCGACGCGGCGCACCGAGCCGAGGATCGCCGCGCGCATCTGGGCGGCGCTGGGCGACGCGCGGACGGTCCTGAACGTCGGGGCGGGCACCGGCTCGTACGAACCCGTCGACCGCGACGTGACGGCGGTGGAGCCGTCGGCGGTCATGCGGGCCCAACGCCCGACAGGCGCCGCGCCGTGCGTGGCCGCCGCCGCGGAACGCCTGCCGTTCGAGGACCGGTCCTTCGACGCCGCGATGGCCGTCAGCACCGTGCACCATTGGCGTGACCCGATCGCGGGACTGCGTGAGCTGCGCCGGGTGGCCCGCCGCGTGGTCGTGCTCACCTACGACGCCGACAGGACCGGCTGGCAGCGGCGCTTCTGGCTCACCCGCGACTACCTGCCCGAGTTCGCGGACCTGCTCATCGGCTGGCCGGCGATCGACGACCTGACCCGGGCGATCGGCGGGCACGCGGACCCGGTCCCCGTCCCGTGGGACTGCGTGGACGGGTTCTTCGAGGCGTACTGGCGCCGCCCCGAGGCGTACCTGGAGGAGCCCGTCCGCCGCGCGGTGTCGGTCTGGACCAGGGTCGGCCCGCAGGCCGAGCGGCGGGCGGTCGACAGGCTCCGCGAGGACCTGTCCTCGGGCCGCTGGGCCGAACGCAACCACGAGCTCGCCACCCTCGGCGCGGCCGACCTCGGCCTCCGCCTGCTGGTGGCCGGTTAGGACAGGGCCTCGCCGCCGATGTTGCTAATTCCCGTCGCTGGAACTCAGAAAGAAAATCTGACACGAAAAGTCTTCCCAACGTGGCCTGCGGCTTGCTACGTTCCTCGCCACGCCGGTCGAAACGGCGGTCAGCGAAGGGAAGTACCAGGTCAATGGACGTTCTTCAGGGTCTTGTCTCGCGCCGTCTCGTGCTGGGCGGCGGAGCCGGCGTGGCCGGCGCGGCCGCCCTCGCGCTCGCCGGCTGCGAGTCGGCGGTCGACCGGGCGCCGGTGGCGTCGACCGGTGCCCCGACCCGCGGCGGCACGCTGCAGCTCGCCGCGAGCGCCGACGCGCAGCCCGCCGCCGTCATGGCCAACCGGGCCGGCAACTGGATGTGGCGCCGGCTGGTGTTCGAGCCGCTCGCCGAGGTCGACGAGCGGCGCGAGCCGCAGCCGGTCCTCGCCAAGAGCTGGACGTTCAACGCCGAGCGCACCAGCGTCGTGCTGGAGCTGCGCGACGACGTGAAGTTCCACAGCGGCCGGCCGATGACCGCCGACGACGTCGTCTACTCCCTGGAGCAGGTCAAGGACGCCAAGAACGCCTCACAGCTGCGGGCCGTCGCGCTGAAGCTCACCAAGGTCGAGGCGACCGGCCCGCACCAGGTGACGATCACCCTGGCCAGGCCGACCGACAGCCTCTTCGACCTGTTCCACCTCACGATGATCGTGGACAAGGACACCTTCGCGAAGATCGGCGACGGCGGCCAGGTCGTCGGCACCGGCCCGTTCGTGTGGAAGCAGTGGAAGCCCGGCGCCTCGATCAGCCTGGAGCGCAACCCCGCCTACCGCGACCCGGAGCGGCCGTACCTGGACAAGGTCGAGATCGCCGTGATCACCGACCCGACCGCGCTGCAGACGGCACTGCGCGGCGGCCGCAGCCACCTCGTCAACGGGCTGTCCACCGCCGACATCAAGGCGCTGCGCGAGGACAAGGCATTCGCCCTCGAGAACGCCGGCGGCGTGTTCTACCCGCTCGGGCTGAACGTGACCGCGGCACCCTTCGACAAGAAGGAGGTCCGGCAGGCGGTCGGCTGGGCGCTGGACCGGGAGCGGATCAAGGCGCAGGTGTTCGGCGGCGACGCCACCGCCAGCGACCTGTGGTGGACCGCCGAGGAGACCGGCTACCCGAAGGACCTCGCCGGCCGGTACACCCTCGACATCGCCAAGGCGAAAGCGCTCGTCGAGCAGGCCGGCGCGAAGGGCGCCAAGGTGCCGATCGCGTTCGCCAACCTGCCGACGATGAAGAGCCTCTTCGAGATCGTCCGGTTCAACCTCGAGCAGATCGGGCTCGCCCCCGAGGCCGTCGCCCTGGACACCGCCGAGTTCGACTCCCGGCAGGTCAAGGGCACCCTCGGCCCGGCGTTCCTGCTGCTGCACGGCATGGTCGGCTTCTCCGCCGCGACCATCGTGGACGCGATGCCGTCGCTGCGCACCGGCAACCCGTCGCAGTTCGCCGCCGCGCAGTACGACCAGCTGCGCACCGGCCTGCAGGAGGCCGGCGAGGGCGCCAAGGGCACCGCGCTGGCGGCACTGTCGACCTACCTCCTCGACGAGGCGTTCAGCCACATCACGATGGTCGCGCCGCAGTACCACGTCCGCAGCGCCAAACTGCAGGGCGTCAAGACCGTCGCCCTCGGCAGCGTGGTCGCCACCGACGCGTACCTGGCGGCCTGACCGGCATGCTCTCCTTCCTGCTGCGCCGGGTGCCGGCGGTGCTCGGCGTGCTGCTGGTCAGCTCGGTGCTCGCGTTCGCGCTGCCGCGGCTCGCCCCGGGCGACCCGGCCGTCGCGGTCGCCGGCGCCGACGCGTCCCCGCAGCAGGTCGCCGAGGTCCGCACCCTGCTGGGCCTGGACCGGCCACCGGTCGAGCAGTACTTCCACTGGCTCGGCGGCGTGTTCACCGGTGACCTCGGCACCTCGTACCTCACCGGCCGCCCGGTCGCCGAGATGATCGGCGACCGGATCGGCAGCACCGTCGAGCTCGCCCTCGTCGCCGGCGTCATCATGGCCGTGCTCGGGATCGTGCTCGGCACCCTCGGCGGCGGCCCGCGCACCAGGTGGGCGCGCGGGGCCCTCGACGCCGTGAGCAGCCTGCTGCTGGCCGCCCCGCCGTTCCTCACCGGGCTGCTGCTGGCGCTGCTGCTCGGCGTCACGTTCCGGGTCCTGCCGGTCAGCGGCGAGGTCTCCCTGCTGGACGACCCGGACATCGCGCTGCAATACCTGGCGCTGCCCGCGCTCGCCCTGGCGCTGCCGCAGGCGGCGGCGATCGGCCGGCTGCTGGAGACCGCGATGCGGCAGGCCCGCGCCGACGACCACGTCGACCTCGCCGTCGCCAAGGGCGCCCGCCCGGTCCGCGTCACCGTCAGGCACGTGCTGCGCAACAGCATCGGCACCGCCGTCGTCGCCATCGGCATCCGCCTCGGCGAGCTGCTCGCCGGCGCCATCGTCGTCGAGGCGATCTTCGCCCGCAACGGTCTCGGCAGCCTCGTCGTGTCCAGCGTCCGCGACCGCGACTACCTCGTCGTGCAGGTGCTCGTCCTGGCGGCCGTCGCGGTCGCCGCCGCGATCCAGCTGCTCACCGAGGTCCTCCTCGCCACCCTCGACCCCCGCATCCGACTGGAGGCATCGTGAGCAGATACCTGCGGGCGCTGCGCCGGCCGCGTGGGGCCGCCGGCGCCGCCGTCCTCGCCGTCCTGTCCGTGGCCGCGCTGCTCGTGCCGCTGCTCGGCGGTTACGACGCGCAAGGCGCCGACGCGTTCGCCGCACCCGGCGGGACCCGGCCGTTCGGCACCGACGAGCTCGGCCGCGACATCTTCGTCCGGACCCTGTTCGGGCTGCGCACCGACCTGTCACTGATCTTCGTCGCGGTCCCGGTCAGCGCGGTCCTCGGCACCCTGCTCGGCCTGTCCGGCGCGGTCGCGCCGTGGCTCGGCACCCTCACCCAGCGCGCCCTCGACGTCATCCTCGGCTTCCCGTCGCTGGTGCTGGGCATCTGCGTCGCGCTCGTGCTGCGGCCCGGCTGGTGGGCGCTCGTCGTGGCGATCGCGATCTACGGCCTCCCCGCGTTCGGCCGGCTCGCCCGCGCCTCCCTGCTCGCCCAGCAGCAGCGTGACTACGTGCTCGCCGCCCGGGTCATGCGGGTGCCCGGCCGGACCATCATGGTGCGGCACATCCTGCCCAACGCCGTCGACCCGATCATCGTGCAGACCGCGGTCGGCATGGTCGCCGCGGTGTTCCTCGAGTCGTCGCTGAGCATCGTCGGCCTCGGCGTCCAGCCGCCGGAGCCGTCGCTGGGCGCGCTGCTCAACGTCGGCATGCGGCACATGAGCGAGCAGCCCGTCTACGTGCTGGGCCCCGCGCTCGTCCTCCTGCTCCTCGCGCTCGGCCTGAGCCTGCTCGCCGACGCGCTCAACGCGGCGGTGAACCGTACATGAGCGACCTCCTCGACGTGCGCGGCCTGCGCACCCAGTTCGACACCCCGGCCGGCGTCGTGCACGCGGTGCGGGACGTGTCCTTCACCGTGCCCGCCGGCGGGATCGTCGGCCTGGTCGGCGAGTCCGGATCCGGCAAGTCGGTCACCGCCCGCTCGATCCTGCGCCTGCTGCGCCCGCCCGGCCGGGTCACCGCCGGCGAGATCCGCTTCGCCGGCAAGGACCTGCTCGCCATGTCCGAGGCGCAGCTCCGCGCCGTCCGCGGCCGCGACATCGCGATGGTGTTCCAGGACCCGCAGTCGGCGCTGAACCCCGTGATGCGCGTCGGCGACCAGGTCGCCGAGGCACTGCTGGTGCACGGCACCGGCCGCCGCGCCGCCACCGCCCGCGCCGCCGAACTGCTCGACCTCGTCGGCATCCCCGACGCGCGGCGACGCATGGCCGACTACCCGCACCAGTTCTCCGGCGGCATGCGGCAACGGGTCGTCATCGCGACCGCGCTCGCCAACGACCCGCGGCTGCTCATCGCCGACGAGCCCACCACCGCCCTCGACGTCACGATCCAGGCGCAGATCCTGCGGCTGCTCGCCCGGCTGCGCGATGACCTCGGGGTCGCCGTCCTCATGATCACCCATGACCTGGGGGTCGTCGCCGAACTCTGCTCGCAGGCCGTCGTCATGTACGGCGGACGCGTCGTCGAACGAGGCGCCGTCACCGACCTGTTCGGCGCGGCGGCCCACCCGTACACGGCGGCGCTGCTGCGAGCGGTGCCCCGCCTGGACGGCGAGCGCGGCGCCCGGCTCGCCGCGATCGGCGGCACCCCGCCCGACCCGGCAGACCTGCCGGACGGCTGCGCGTTCCACACCCGCTGCCCTCTCGCCGTCGACCGGTGCGCCACCGAACGCCCACCACTGTCCTCCGTGGGCGACGGCCACGTCAGCGCGTGCTGGCGCAGCGGCGAGCGTGACCTCGACCCGCCGGAGCCGCCCCCGGTCGCGATGCGCAAGCCCACCGCCGGTGAGCCGCTGCTGGAGCTGCACGACCTGCGCGTCGACGTCACCGGCGGCCGCCGCCCCGCACCCTGGAAGCCGCCGCGGCCGGTGTACGCCGTGGACGGCATCTCCCTGCACGTCGCCGCGGGGGAGACCCTCGGCCTCGTCGGCGAGAGCGGCTGCGGCAAGTCCACCCTGTCCCGCGCCGTCGTCGGCCTGCACCGCCCGGCCGGTGGGCGGATCGTCGCGGACAGCCCGGTCCAGTACGTGTTCCAGGACCCTTACGCCTCGCTCAACCCGCGGCGTACCGTCCGCCAGTCGCTCGGCGAGGCGCTGCAGGCGGGCGGCGTCACCGGCGCGGCCGCCGCCACCCGGGCCGCCGAGCTGCTGGAGACCGTCGGACTCGGACCCGGGCACCTGGACCGCTATCCGCACGAGTTCTCCGGCGGTCAGCGCCAGCGCATCGGCATCGCCCGGGCCCTCGCGACCAACCCGCGGGTGCTCATCCTCGACGAGCCCGTCTCGGCCCTGGACGTGTCGATCCAGGCGCAGATCGTCAACCTGCTCGCCGACCTGCGGGACCGGCTCGGCCTCGGCTACCTGTTCATCGCCCACGACCTCGCCGTCGTGCGGCACCTCAGCGACCGCGTCGCCGTCATGTACCTCGGCCGCGTCGTGGAGACCGGACCCGCCGACGCCGTCTACGACCAGCCGCTGCACCCGTACACGGCGGCGCTGCTGTCCGCGGCGCCCGAGCCCGTGCCCGGTGCCGCCGGCCGGACCCGGATCGTCGTCGGCGGTGACCTGCCCAGCCCCGCCGACCCGCCGTCGGGCTGCCGCTTCCGCACCCGCTGCCCGATCGGCCCGCTGCACGACCCTTCGCGCACGATCTGCGTCACCGACGACCCCGCCCTGACCGGCGACTCGGGTCACCGGGCCGCCTGCCACTTCCCCGGCTCGCTCTCATGAGGGCCATGTACGTGCTCCGGCCCGAGTCCCTGCCGCCGGACCTGCTGGGCCGCGCCGCCGACGCCGGCCTCGACACCGTCATCACCAAGGCCGCCGCGGTCACCGACGAGCTCGCCGCCTCGTGCGCCGGGCTCGGCCTGACCGTCCTGGGCAGCGTCGCCTGCTTCTCCGACCACGCCGAGCCACCGTCGGCCCGCCGCGAGGACCTGCGCCCGGTCGGGCCCGACGGTCAGGTGTGGCAGCCGATGGAGTGGTACCACGGCATCGTCCCGACCGACGCCACCTACACCGACGCCCTGATCGAGCGGTGCGCCACCCTCGCCGCCGGGCCGCTCGCGGGGCTGGTGCTCGACTTCATCCGCTGGCCGCTGCACTGGGAGCTGGAGCTGCGCCCCGGCGCGGTCCCGCGCGCGTCGTCGTTCGACCCGGTCACCGTGGCCCGGTTCGGCGGCCGGCCGGTGCCGGGCAGTCCACAGTGGACCACGTTCAGGTGCGCGGTCATCACCGACGTCGTGCGGCGGGTCGCGGAGCGGGTCCGGCCACACCGCTGGCTGGGTGCCTTCGTCGTGCCGGCGGACGACACCACCCGGCGGGAGCTGCTCGGCCAGGCCGTCGCCGACTGGCGGCCGTGGCTCGACGGGGTGCTGCCCATGACGTACCACAGCATCCTGCACCGACCGGCGGCCTTCGTCGGCGAACGCGGACGGGAGGTCGCCGCCGCGTTCGGCGGATCGACGACCACTATGGTCCAGGTGACCGCGGACCCCGCGACCGCCCGCGGCTGGGACTGGGGAGCGCCGGTCACGCGCGCGGACCTGACCGCCGCCCTGCACCACGCGGACACCGCCGGCGACGGCTGGTGCCTGTTTCCCGGCGACGGCATGGACGAGCCCCGGTGGCGGCTCGTCGCACAGCACCTCGCACACCACACAGGGGAGGAACCGAAATGAGCGGACTGGAGCGTAGCGGAAGCCCGCGAATCATGGGCGCAGGTTGCGGCTCAGGCCGGCGCCGGAGCGCAGCGGAGGTGACGGCGTGAGCGGACTGGAGCGTAGCGGAAGCCCGCGAATGATGGGCGCAGGTTGCGGCTCAGGCCGGCGCCGGAGCGCAGCGGAGGTGACGGCATGAGCGGAGATGTGTTGGTCCGGTTGCGGACCATGATGTCCAACCTGCCGCGCGCCGAGCAGGCGATCGCCCGGCGGGTCCTCGACGATCCCGGCGCGACCGCCGAGATGACCATCTCCGAGCTGGCGCAGCTGTGCGGCACGTCGGAGACGACCGTCACCCGCTTCTGCCGCTCCATCGGCCTGCGCGGCTACGCCCAGCTGCGGCTGCACCTGGCCGCCGAGGCCGAGCGGCTGCGCGCCGACGACCGCGCCGACACCGCCCTCGGCGGCGACATCGCCCGCGACGACTCGCTCACCGACCTCATCAAGAAGGTCGGGTTCGCCGACGCCCGCGCGGTCGAGGACACCGTCGCGCACCTCGACGTCGCCGTGCTGGACGCGCTCGTCACCGCGATCCTCGCCGCTTCCCGCATCGACGTGTACGGCGTCGGCTCCACCGCCACCGTCGCGCAGGACGCCGCGTACAAGCTGCACCGGGCCGGGCGCCCGGCCGTCGCCTGGGCCGACGTGCACGGCGCGCTGATGAGCGCCTCGACCCTGACCACCGGCGACGTCGCCCTCGCGATCAGCCATTCGGGGCGGACGAAGGAGATCCTCGACGCGCTCGGCGAGGCGAAGCGGCGTGGGGCGACCACCGCCGTCGTCACCAGCAACCCGCAGTCCCCGGCCGCCGAGCAGGCCGACCTGGTCCTCACCACCGCGGCGAGGGAGACCACCTTCCGCAGCGGCGGCACCGCCTCGCGCACCGCGCAGCTGACCGTCGTGGACTGCATCTACGTCGCGCTCTCGCACCGCCGCTACGACGAGTCGCTCGAGGCGATGGAGCGCGCCCACGACGCGGTGCGCGGGCACGTCCTGCCCTTCGACCGGCAGGGACGATGACCGCCGTCGTGCGGGTCGGGTCACCCACGGAGGCCGGCAACCCCGCCACCGCCGACATCGACCTGCTCGACACGCTGGGCATCCTGCACCGCATCAACGCCGAGGACGCGAAGGTGCCCGCCGCCGTCGGCGCGGCCCTGCCCTCGCTGGCCCGCGCCGTCGACCTGGCCGTCGACCGCCTGCACGCCGGCGGCCGCATCCACTACGCCGGCGCCGGCTCCTCGGGCCGCTTCGGGGTCCTGGACGCCGCCGAGGTCCCGCCCACCTACGGCTTCCCGACCGGCAGGTTCGTCGCACACCTGGCCGGCGGCGCGATCGCCATGACCGACGCGGTCGAGGAGGTCGAGGACGACGTGACCACGGGCCGCGCCGACCTGTCCGGCGTCCGCGCGACCGACCTGGTCGTCGGCCTCACCGCCAGCGGCCGCACGCCCTACGTCGCGGGCGCCTTCGCCGCAGCCCGGGCCGCGGGCGCGGCGACGGTCCTGGTCACCGCCAACCCCTCGGCGCCGCTGGGCACCGGCTGCGACGTCTGTGTCTGCGTCGACACCGGCCCGGAGGCGGTGGCCGGCTCGACCCGCATGAAGGCCGGCACCGCCCAGAAGGTCGTCCTGCACACCTTCTCGACCGCCGTGATGATCCGCCTCGGCCGCACCTACTCCAACCTGATGGTCGACGTCGTGGCCACCAACGCCAAGCTCCGCGGCCGCGTCCTCAACACCCTCGCCCAGGCCACCGGCGCCACCGACGACGCCTGCCACGCCGCGCTGACGGCCGCCGACGGCGACCTGAAGGTGGCCCTGACCAGCCTTCTGGGCGGGGTGGACGCCCTGACCGCCCGCGCCGCCCTCGCCACCGCCGGCGGGGTGGTGCGGCTCGCCCTGACCCGCCTGGCCGGCCCGTGACCACCCCCGCCGGAGCCGGTCCCAGCGACCGCCCGGCGACAGACTCCAGCGACCGTGCGACGCCAGCCCTCAGCGACCGTCCCGCGCCAGGCCCCGGTGGCCGCACGGCGACAGGCTCCTGCGACCGCCCGGTGCCGGACCTCGGTGGCCGCCCAGCGCCGGGCCTCGGCGAGGGGGCGGCCGTCCCGGTCAGCGTCGGATCCGAGGTCCGGGCCCGGATCCACGACCTCCCGGCGTCGGGCTCCAGCGACGGTCGCGCGGCGGCGGGCCTCGGTGGCCGCGCGGCGCCGGGCCTCGGCGAGGGGGTGGCCGTCCTGGTTGGCGGTGGATCGGAGGTCTGGGCCCGGATCCACGACTTCTCGGCGTCGGGCTCCAGCGACGGTCGCGCGGCGGCGGGTCTCAGTGGCCGCGCGGCGCCGGGCCTCGGCGAGGGGGTGGCCGTCCTGGTTGGCGGTGGATCGGAGGTCTGGGCCCGGACTCACGACTTCTCGGCGTCGGGCTCCAGCGACGGTCGCGCGGCGGCGGGTCTCAGTGGCCGCGCGGCGCCGGGCCTCGGCGAGGGGGCGATCGTCCTGGTCAGCGGTGGATCCGAGGTCCGGGCCCGGACTCACGACCTCCCGGCATCGGGCCCAAGCGACGGCCGCGCGTCGGGCCTCAGCGGCCGCGCGGCGCCGGGCCTCAGCGGGCGCGCGGCGGCGGGCCTCAGCGGGCGCGCGGCGGCGGGCCTCAGCGGGCGCGCGGCGCCGGGCGCCGGCGAGGGGGCGGCCGTCCTGGCCGTGGACGTCGGCGGATCCGGGGTCCGGGCGCGGATCGGCCGGGCCGGACAAGTGCTGGCCGCCGGGGAGCGCCGGGAACCCATGACCATCGACGGGCCGCACCTCACCGGCGTGCTCACCGCACTGATCGCCGACCTGCACGCGGCGGCCGGGCGCCCCGAGCTCGCCGTCGCCGTGGTCGGCTGCACCGGTGCGGCACTGCTCGGCGACGAGCTGCGGGCCGCCGTCACCGCCGCCGTGCACCGGGCCTGCGCGGCCCGGGACGTCGTCGTCTGCTCCGACCTGCTCACCGGCTATCTCGGCGCGGTCGGTCTCACCCCCGGCGCGGTCCTCGCCGCCGGCACCGGCGCGGTGGCGCTCGGCACCGACCTCGCCGGCACCTGGCGGCGCGTCGACGGCTGGGGGCACCTGCTCGGTGACACCGGCGGCGGGGCATGGATCGGCCGGGAGGGGATGCGTGCCGCATACCGCGCCGCCGACGGCCGGGAGGACGGCTCCGCCACTCTCCTCGCCGCGCTCCGCCAGGCCCACGGCGACCCGCGGGCATTCGTCGCCGACCTCACCGCCCGCCCCGACCGTGCCGGAGTCTTCGCCGCCTTCGCCCCCGCCGTCATCGCCGCCGCCCCCCTCGCACCCCACCACCCAAGCACAGCGGTACGACAGAAAACCGCGGGCGACCCGGTGGCCGCGGACATCGTGCGCCGCGCGGCCGGGCACCTCGCCGACACCCTGCGGGCGGCGCTGCCCCCGCACGCCGGGCCGGTCCTCGCCGTCACCGGAAACCTGCTGCGGGTGGGCAGCCCGCTCACCGAAGCGTTCGCCGCCGCACTGCGGCGACCGCTGCGGCAGGCGGCCGGCACCCCACTCGACGGCGCGGCCGCCCTCGCCGCCGCCGTGCTCCGAGGTCCGTTGCCCGCCGGGATGGCGGACGCGGCGGCCCTCAGCGTGCACCACCCCCACAGTTAGGAGCGCCTGTGTTCCGTCCCCTCGTCGCCTTCGCCGCCGCCGCCGGTACCGTCGCCGCACTGCTGGTCACGGCAGCACCCGCCTACGCCGCCAACCCCGAACCCGCCGTGGTGCCCAGTCTGCGGCAGTGGACCGGCGGGACCGGCGGTCTCACCCTCACCACCGCCAGCCGGATCGTCGTGGCCACCGGCAGCGCCGGGCAGTACACCAGCGGCGTCACCTCCGAGCTGCTGTCGCACCGCACGGCCGGTCAGGTCGCCGACCGGATCCGGGCCGACGTCGCCGCCGTCACCGGGCTCAGCCCGGCCGTCGTCACCGCCGCGGCGCCCGCCGCCGGCGACATCTTCCTGCACCTGGCCGCCGACGCCGGGCTCGGCACGGAAGGCTACGCGCTCAGCACCGGCGGCACCGTCGACATCAGCGCGCCGACGTCGACCGGGCTGCTCAACGGTGGCCGTACCCTCACCCAGCTGCTCAGACTGGACAGCGTCCACCGCACCGTCCCGGCCGGCACCGCACGGGACTGGCCGTCGCTCGCCTACCGCGCCGAGCACTTCGACGTCAGCCGCCGCTTCATGTCGGTCGCCGCGATCCAGGACGAGATCCGCCGCGCCGCCTGGAACAAGCTCAACGTCGTCCAGCTGATGTTCAACCAGGCCAACGCGTTCCGGCTGTACAGCCCGACCTACGCCGCGCTCGCCCCGACCGATCCGGCGCAGCGCTACAGCCAGGCCGACATCGCCGCGATCGAGGCCGTCGCCGCCGAGTACCACGTGACGATCGTGCCGGAGATCCAGAACCCGACGAAGGTCCAGCCGATCGCCACGTTCGGCGGCACCGACCGGTCGCTGAGCGCGCAGTGCGGCGACGACTCCACCCTCGACTTCACCGACCCGGCCGTGACCGCGTGGATGCAGCAGCTCGTCGCGCACTTCCAGAGCTGGTTCGCCGGCGCGTACGTCCACCTCGGCAACGACGAGGTCCCGACGGCGCTGGCGACCTGCCCGTACATCCAGGCGAAGTACACCGCGGCCGCGCCGACGATGGCGGACCTGCAGGAGCAGTACATCGCCGCGCTGCAGCAGACCGTCGAGGCCTCCGGCCGCAAGGCGATGATCTGGGTCAACAACACCGACATCCGGCCCAGCACGAACGTGCTCATCATGAACTTCGGCGCCACCTCGGTGTCCAGCACGATGCGGTCGCTGGGCTACCAGGTCGTCGAGTCCGCGTACAAGACCGGCGCCTACGACCGGTTCTACATCGCGCCCGGCGACTACGAGAGCAAGGTCGTGCCGCGCGGCGACATGTACGCGTGGACGCCGGTCAGCAGCACCTTCAACAAGGGTCAGGTCCTCGCGTACTGGGGCGACGACGAGTTCTTCAGCGAGACCGACTTCGTGCTGGACCTCTTCGACGGCCGGCGCGGCGAGCTCGCCGAGCGGACCTGGAACGCAGACCCCGCCACGCTGACCTTCGCGCAGTTCACGGCGGCGGCCGCGGCGGTCGGCGACGCCCCGGGAGCCACGCCGCGCACGGCACCGCCGGCGTCCACGAACGGGCAGCCGATCCACCGGTGGACGTTCGACAGCACGTACACGCCGACGACCGCGACCCACTACCCCGGCGGCTGGAAGATGAGCACCGGCGACAGCGTCGGCACGTTGCACGCCAACGGCTGGCTCTACCCGCCGACGTTCCCGGTCGCCGGGCGCACCGGCAACGCCGTGAAGTTCACCGCCGGCACGAGCCAGACGTTCAACCTCGGCGGCCGGGCCGTCCAGGCGCCGTGGACGTTCTCCGTGTGGATCAACCGGACCGCGGCCTCCACCAACACGGTCCTGCTGCGCGACATGGACTACGCGATCAAGGTCGAGGAGTACGGCAGCACCAACCAGGTCGGCATCACGAGGTACGGCGTCGGCAACTACGCCTTCACCTACGCGCTGCCGCTCAACCAGTGGACGATGCTGACGCTGGTCGGCACCACCACCGGCACGAGCCTCTACGTCAACGGCGCCTTCCAGCAGACGCTGCCGCAGGTCATCGCGCTGCCGCTCGGCGGGTTCGGCGGCAAGCGGCCGTTCACCGGGCTGCTCGACGACGCGGTCGCGTACCGCCAGGCGCTGACCGGGACCGAGATCGCCGCCCTGTACGGCGGCACGGACCTCGCCCAGGGCCGTCCGGTCACGGCGTCCAGCACGTACCGGGTGGGCGTCGAGCCGGTCAACGCGGTGGACGGCGACCCGGCCACCCGCTGGTCCAGCGACCGCTCCGACCCGCAGTGGATCCAGGTCGACCTCGGCACCACCCGCACCGTCAACCGGGTACGCATCAACTGGGAGGCCGCGTACGGCAAGACGTACAAGATCCAGACGTCGCCGGACGGCAGCACCTGGACCGACATCTTCAGCACCACGACGGGCGACGGCGGCGTCGACGACCTGACCGGCCTGTCCGGCACCGGCCGCTACGTCCGCATGTACGGCACCCAGCGTGGCACCGTCTACGGCTATTCGATCTGGGACTTCAACGTGTACGGCTCCTGACGTCTCCGCGGGTCTCGTGCAGCGGGGGGGGGGGGGGGGGGGACCCCGCGGCCCCCACCCCCAAGAGAAAGAGCGAGGGGGTGCGGGGGGAGCGGACGTTGGTTGTGAGCAACACCCGAGTACGGTGGTGCA